>VHDF01000013.1 GCA_016871495.1 Verrucomicrobiota bacterium
CGATCTCGAAACCGTGAGACACTTGCTGGCCCGCGACCCTTCGCTGGCACGCTGTCAACACGCTTATCGCAAACCGCTTTACTTCGCCGTGCGGGAAAACCAGCTCGAAGTCGCCGCCTGCCTCCTCGACCTGGATCCCGACCCCGTCGGACTCGCCGTCAACGACAGCCTGTAAGACATTGCGCGGGATCGCGGCTACGCCGAGATGGAACATCTGTTGGAGACCAAGCTCGCGGAGCGGCGAACGATGAGCGGCGAATAAATATTCTTTGCCTGACGAGACTCAAACGCGCTCCTACCGCAGCCAGGCCGGCAGGTGATCTTCGCACCTTGGTCGAGATTCGGCCTGACTTTCGAACGATCGATATCGGGCCTCGTCGAGGATCGGCTTGTGGGTTCGAACGAATGCGTCAAAATCGCTGCCGCATCACCCTGGCATGGCTGTCCCGATGCGATCCGGCAACCTCACGCTGAGGTCCAACTCTAATCCCGCGTGATTCGATTCAGCTTCTCTTCCAATTCCACCCTCTTTTCCTCGCGCGCAGCTTCGGTCGCGTCCCGTGCCACCCGCACCGGTTCCTCCACCCTGATGGTACAGTTGGAAAAAGGCAGGGGTATCTGAAAGCGATCCCAGCTTCTTAAACATATTTTCCAGCCAAGCTCGTAGGAGACAGGCAGGATGGGCAGCCCCGTGATCTGGCCCAAGGCTACCGCGCCAGTTTGCGCCCGATAGCGCGGACCCCGCGGGCCATCAGGCGTCAGCGCCAGGTCGAGTCCCGCCTCCGCGCTGGACTTCAATTCCAACATGGCCTGGGGTCCTCTTCGGCTCGAGGAGCCTCGCGCTGAAACCACGCCGAACCATTCCAAAAGCCGCGCCATCATCGCTCCGTCTTTGCTGGCGCTCACCATGGCGGCAAGCTGGCGCCCCCTGCGCCGAGGAATGAACAATCGCCGGTACAACTCCATGCACAAGGCCAGCCGATTGTGCCAAACGCAAAAAATCAACGTCTCTCCCCCGTGTCGATCCAGAATCCCTGAAGGATCATCAATCCTCACCCTCAACGTCATCCCGACCAATCGAATCAAGACGAAGATCGCAAAGGCCGCCGCGCGCTTCCTCATCGTCAAACGATGCGGCGCCCCGGTCTCCGCCCTTCGCGTCCTCGAGGAAGCCTCCATGTCACGCGCTCTTCTTCAAACACGCGCGGACCAACTGCTCCACGGTCGCGGAGGACCCGAGCATGGCGAGGGCCGCCTTCACAGCCTCGTGCGCCTCAGCCTGCTTCAATCCCAATGCCACCAGCGCCGACACCGCATCGGACGTCTTCTGCGCTTCCGGCCCGGCGGATCGCGCCTCACTCGAAGCTTCCCAAGCCCCGGCCTCGCCAATCTTATCCCTCAATTCCACAACCATCCGCTCGGCGGTCTTTTTGCCCACGCCGGAAATTTGCGAAAGAGACTTCACGTCGCCTTTGGCCACCGCGCCCCGAAACGCCACCACATTCATGCCGCTCAGAATATTCAGAGCGATTTTCGGCCCAATGCCGCTCACGGTGTGGATCAAGAGGCGGAAAAGATGTCGCTCCGACTCCGTCATGAACCCATAGAGCTGATGCGCGTCCTCCCGAATCGAGAGATGCGTGAGGATGCGCACCGGCTGACCCGGAGCGGGCAACCGGTCAAAGGAGGACAACGGGATCAGCAGCTCGTAGCCCACGCCCGCGACGTCCACCGTCACCTGCGTGGGGATGGAATCAACCAAAGTGCCCTTGAGAAACGTGATCATGCCTGCTTCCGACTACAAGTTCTTGGGGGGCGCCAATCCGTGCCGCCGCTGCTCTTGCGCGAAGACCAGCGCCAGGGCCAGCGCGTCCGCCGCATCACTCTCGGGTGGCTCGGCCAATGCCAGCATGCGTTGCACCATCCGCGCCACGGCGGGCTTGCCGGCTGCCCCGTAACCCACGATCGCCTGCTTCAATCGGCGCGGGGCGATCTCAAAAATCTCCAGGCCGGCGCAAGCCGCTGCCGCGAGAGACGCGCCGCGAGCCTCGCCCATGATCAAGGTGGTCTGATGATTCTGCGCGAAATACAACCCTTCCACCACACACACGGTCGGATGATGCGCTCTTATCGCGCTGCTGATCTCCTCGTGAATCTTCGCTAGACAGCGCGATCGCTTCCAGCCGCGGTCACACCGTACCACCCCATGAGCCATCCATGTGCATCCCTGCCTGGCCACCCGCACGACCCCAAAGCCTGTGCCACGCAAGGAAGGATCCAATCCCAACAACACCGCTCCGCTCACCGTGCTCGCCACCATCGCGACCGATCCATCATTCCCCGCCTTCGCCCGACCCGGCGGGCACCGGCCCGAAACCCGTGCCTGCATCTCGGCAAATTGCTTCAAGGATACACCCATGAGAGATCAAAATGTGGCAGCCGTACCCCGGAATGTCGAGAGCGCCGCCGCGCTCGATGAATCCTCCGGGGCATCCGCAAGTCGTCGGGGCGCGCCGTTCACGGCGCTGCCGCGCGCATCACTGACAACCTGTCGATGCACTGCGAATCCTCCGGCGCAAACCGCCAACCACCTCAACCCGCGCTCCAGCCCCCATCGATTTGCAGAGCCGATCCGGTCACAAATGCGGCCTCGTCACTCGCGAGATACAAAGCCGCCGCTGCAATTTCATCCGGCCTGCCCATGCGGCCCATCGGCTGGGATGAAGTCATCTCCTCGTACGCCTTCCGGGGGTCCGGATACTCTTTGAGCCTGGCGGTCACGAACGGCGTTTCCACCCGCCCGGGACAAATGCAATTGACCCGCACTCCCTCCCGCGCGTGATCCAGCGCCAGGCACTTGGTCAGCCCTACCACCGCAAACTTCGTGGTGCAATAGGCCAGCCGGTCTCGAATTCCCACCAAGCCTCCAATCGAAGCCAGATTCACGATCGAACCGCTGCCCCGCTCGATCATGCCCGGCAAGAATACTTTGGTCACGTTGAAGATCCCCCTGACATTCACGGCGTAAAGCCGGTCCAAATCCGCCCCTGTCGTCCCCGCCATCGTGCCCACATGCCCCACCCCGGCATTGTTCACCAGAATATCCAGTCGTCCGGATCGCGCCCGCACCGCTGCCGCCGCGGCTTCACAAGAGTTTTCCGAAACCACATCCAGGGGCCAAAACTCGGCGCGCCCACCGGACGCGGTCAACGTTTCGCAGATCGACCTGCCGGAAGCCTCATCTCGATCCGTCACCCACACGCAGGCACCCTCTTTGGCAAAACGTTCGGCGATCGCCGCGCCAATGCCCGATCCCGCGCCCGTGACGAGCGCGATTTTGTTCAGGAGTCTTGTCATATGAAATGAGTCCAGTTCTTTCAACGCGAGCCCGGATCAAGCCGGTCTCATCGCTCCGTCGGCGCCGACGCCCCGACCGGCGGCCCGGCAAATGAAAGCGAATCATCCAGCCACTGATCGGTTCGCAAAATTTGTTTCCGCTGCCGGAAGGCGAATTGGACAGCGCGGGCCTGAGCCCTTCTCACCGCCCATCCCGCGATCTGCGCCGCGCGCGGCCAGCCCGAACGCAAAGCTTGCCGGACCCATCCCACCACGGTTTCTGGCAAGTGGCGAGTCAACAACTCATCCTCCGCACTGACGTAGGCTTGCGCGCTGCCGGGATCACCCTGGCGCCCCGCCCGCCCAAACAATTGCCGGTCCACCCGCCCAGATTCGTGCCGTTCCGTGGCGATCACGTGCAAGCCCCCCTCTTGCGCAACGCCCGGTCCCAATTTGATGTCCGTGCCCCGGCCCGCCATGTTCGTCGCAATCGTCACCCGCCCAAGCTGCCCGGCTTCGCTGACGATCGCCGCCTCCTCCTGATGCCGGACGGCGTTGAGCAGGCCATAGGGTATATGCAGGGCCGAAAGACGCTCCGCCAACCGCTCACTCGCAGCCACGTTCCGCGTGCCAATCAGGATGGGTCGCCCGCTCGATGAAAGCTTCCGAATGTCCCCCACAATGGCATCCCACTTGGAACACGAGTCCGCAAAATAGCGATCCGGATGCTGAACCCGCACGCAGGGCCGGTTGGACGGAATTCGCAACACGGGCAGCCGATAAACATGCCATAGCTCCGAAGCGGATTCCGAGGCCGTTCCGGTCATGCCTCCCAATCGGTGAAACAGCCGGAAAAACCGCTGGAAACTCATCCTGGCGATCGTTTCAGAAGGATCCGTCAAGCCTAGCCCCTCCTTCGCTTCCACCGCCTGATGCAATCCTTGCCGCCAGGATCTTCCGGGCATCGGACGCCCGGTAAATTCATCAACGATGATCAAACGTCCGTCAGCCACCACGTACTGCTTGTCTCGGAGAAAGAATTCGCGGGCGGACAACGCCTGCCGCACCCACTCTTCGCGGCGATGCATGCCGCGCCAAAAGCCGTTCAAGCTGAAACTGCGGGCCGAAATCTTCTCCCGGCCCGCCTCCGTGAGTTCAATCTCGCGATAGCGCGGATCCACTCGATAGTCCTCACCAAGCTCCATGGATTCCGCCATGTCCCGCGCCGTTTCCACCGCGTCGCGGAGGTCCGCGTTTTCCCGTGGCGCCGAGATGATCAACGGAGTCACGGCCTCGTCGATCAACAAGCTGTCCGCTTCGTCCACCAAGGCCGTGTGCAGTCCGCGCAGGACCAGTCCGTCGTCTCCCTTGCCGCCCGTCTTCATCCGCCGGATTAACGTTCGCTCCGGAGCATCCACCGTTCCCACCCGCATGCGATCGCGGAGGAAATCGGCGAGCAATTCCTTGCTCGTGGTGTAGGTCACATCGCACGCATGGCCAACCCGCCGTTCCTGGGCCCCAAGATCCGCCGTGACCACTCCGGAACTCACGCCGCAAAACGCGTGCAGCGGTCGCAGCCAATCCCGGTCGCGCCGGACCAAGTAGTCATTGACCGTGACCACATGACATGGACGACCCGCCCAGCCCGCCAGGACCGCGGCGATGCCCGCGGTCAGTGTCTTCCCTTCGCCGGTGGCCATTTCCGCGAGACAACCCTGATGCAATGCAAACACGCCCAGAATCTGAACCGGGAACGGATGCAGACCGAGTTGCCGCCTCGAGGCTTCACGCAGGGCAGCCACGGCTCGAGGGAGCGCATTTTCGGATGGACGACCGCCACGCCGGACCGCGCTGGCCAAATCGCGCAATTGCTCCTGGAGTTTCTCGTCACCCATGGCCGCAAACTCCGGTTCCATCGCCAGCACACGCTCCGTGGAATTCCACAAATCACGCAGCACTTGTTCCCGCCGGGCATGGCGCCCGAGCGCCGCATGCACCACCGCGTCCAACCCCTGGTGCAGTCTCCCGGGCCGGCGATAACCCAGCCGCCGATAAACTTGCGAAGGGGTGTTCAAAGCTGATACCGGCGCTGCAGCAACTGCCGAAACCAACGGCTGAATCTCGGCAGCAAGGGCTCGGGTTTGAGAGCGAATCGTACTTTTCCAGAACGCCCGTGGAGCAACACCGCGTGCGCCGCCGCTTCCACCGGGGCTCTCACCTCGAAGAACGGCTCCACCGTCTTCAGTCCGCTGGGATCATCCGGTGCAATTGGAACGTCTCCACCGCCCGCCCAGCCCAAGGCCTGCGAGGGCAATCGCTGCTTCTCCGCCGGCACGATCCTCAACGCGCCAAGCTTCATGTTCAACCCCGCTTGACCGTGCATCCTCAATTCAGCGCCTCGCATGGACTCCGCGAACAACCGGTCTGCGTCGTCCTGCGCCACCGTCGAAACAAAATCATAACTCTGATCATCCAATACCAAACCGCAAACTGTCCCCCGTGCCAGCCATCGGCCCGCCCATTCCTGTAGGTGCGGCGCCACCCATACACCTTCATGAGCCGCGGTCACCACAAGCGACCGCCGGTCCCGCTCCAGCCGATCGAGCCGCTGTTGGGCGGAAATAAGGCGGCTTTGCAAGGGCTTGACATCCGCCGATTGCAACACGCCGGCCTGGGCTAGGCGCGCCTCCATCTCTTCCACGCTCGACTTCGCCGCGGCAATAGCCGCGTCCAGTTCAACGTTGCGCAAGAGTAGCAACGGCTGCCCCGCCCGAACCCTGGCTCCCGAGGTCTCGAAAATGCGCTCCACCTGTCCTCCAGCCAGCACTCTCGCTTCCGACCATCGTCGAGCTTCAATCACGCCCGGTGCCCTGAAATGATGCGGGAAAGGAATCAAACCCAGCGCGACGGCCAGCAATGCCACACCACACCCGGTCACCGCCCAGGCGCGCCCGCGAGTCCTCTCCAGTCTCGGATCCAACAACAGATATCGAACGAGCATGAAGGCAGGACGAATGATCCACGCGAAGATGCAAAAACCCGCCATCAACACGCCCAGCAGCAAAAAGCGGTCGGCCACGAAAAGGATAATCCCCGCAAAAACAATGGCCCGATAAACCGCGCTCGTCGATCCATACACCGTCAGCCACGCCGCCTCCCTTCGGTCCAGCGCCGGACTCGTCGAGTTCCGCACCTGGAACAAATACCGTTCCGCCAGATGACGCCAATGCTTCAAAGAACGCTCGTGCAGGTTCGGAATCTCCAGCCAATCCGAGAGCATATAGTAACCATCGAAACGCAGGAGCGGATTCAAATTGAACACCAGCGTGGAGACCGAGGCCACGAACACGATGTTGTAGGCGAGGCTGTGGACAAACCCCTGGCCCGTGGAGGCCCACACCGCCATGGCGATCGCCGCCACGAAAAGCTCCACGATCATCCCTGCCGCCCCCACCAACATGCGCTGCCAGCGGCTCCGAAATCCCCAGCTCGAGGTCGCGTCCACGTAGGGAGTCGGCATGAAAATCATGAACAGCACCCCCATCACATGGACCTCGCCTCCAAACTTGCGGCACAGATACGCGTGACCAAATTCATGAGCGATCTTGACTCCCGCCATCGCAAGATACAGCCATGGCAGATTCGAGGGAGACAGCACGCCCTCCGTCTGATCCATGAGCCCGGTCCAATGATCCGCCGCCAGCTTCAACCCCCATCCCACAACTCCCACCCAAAGCATCGCGCCCAACCAACCCAAAAGTCTCCCCACCACGGGCAGTGTTCGGACGAGGAACGCGTCCGGATCCAGCAAGGGAATCCTCAAATACATGAGGTTCAACCACTGCGATCTCGCCCGCCGCTGCTGCACCTTTTGATAACGCGAGAAGAGCTGCGCGGTGTCCGCCGCGAGATCGTACTGCAACAAGTTGCTCAAATAAAGCTGCGCCAGCAACTGAATGACCGACTCCTGGCCCGGAGCTTCGTCCGGAAATCGATCCAGGCATTCCTTCCACGCTTGCTCCACGGTCCGACCCGGCCGAAGTCGCGCGACGAACTCGTAGGCCACCGGGGTCAGCCTGAAAAACTGGTTGCTGAAGCGATCCTCCAACACCACCCACCGCTCGCCCCGGTAAAACTGCCGCCGCACCCTCACGCCCGGGCGCAAGGCGATGGATTGCCCGGCGATCCGATACCATGATTCGCTAAACGTCAGCGTGGTGTCCGTCATGATCGGCTTTCCTCCCTCACCACCAGAAAAAGAGGCGCAAGAAATCGGCGGTCCGATGCGTCAGGATCCACCACAGGGTCCGCTTTTCCACGTTGATCTTGCACACCCCGCTCATGCCCGGACGCCACCATGGCTCGATTCTGCCGGCGAGCTCGCATCGCACCACGAAGACGTTCTTGCCCTCCTTCGGGAGCGCTGCCGGCTCGATGCGCTGAATGCGAATCGGGAACTTCAATTTCGGCTGCGTGACAAATGCAATCTCCCCGGTGGACTTCTCGAGAATCTCATGCACGTCGTTCTCCTCGATTTCCGCCTCCACATAGATCGGATTCAATTTGGCCAACCGGAAAAGCGGATCGCCCAGCTTCACGGGCGACCCCAGCCTTTGCCGCAAGTCTCCCTCCACCACGATGCTGTCAAAAGGAGCGCGCAGCTCGGCTTGACGCAGCCGGAATCGAAGGATTTCCAATCGCTTCTGCGCCTGCTCGGCGAGCGCCTGGTTGATTCGCATGTCGGCCAGGC
Source organism: Verrucomicrobiota bacterium (assembly GCA_016871495.1). Taxonomy (NCBI): domain Bacteria; kingdom Pseudomonadati; phylum Verrucomicrobiota; species Verrucomicrobiota bacterium. The sequence continues at coordinate 8,087 of VHDF01000013.1, forward strand.
CAACCACCCGCCCGGCTGCTCGAAGACGCTCCGCGTCCGCCCGCGCCTTTTCCGCTTCCCGCAGATACCGGTTGACCTCAGCCACCGCGTTCGCTTCCTCCAACTCGAGATCCGAAGTGTCGAGTTTCAACAAAACCGCGTTGCTCGATACGACATCGCCGGGTCGCGTGGTCGATTGCGAGATGTATCCGTCAAAGGGCGAAGTCAGAAACGCTACATCTCCACTCCGCAGGATAAAACTCCCTTCCGCCCTGTAGTTAAAAATCGGCAGGAAAAGCACGACCAACCCCGCGGCGCCCGCCAGCACACCGAGCTTGGCCCAGGTCTTCTCCGGACCGAGCAAGCCTGCCAACGCTTCCCTCCCCGCCGCCGCCCAGCGCGAGCCAAACCACCGGTCCACCCTCTTCAATTCCATCAATCGTGCCGACGTTTGATCCGCCGCCAGCCTCAACTGTTCCAGCTCCGCTTCCGTAAAGGCCCCTTCTGCGCGCTCGCATGTCAGCACCGCCACGGGTTTCCCTCCCCCGCGAAGCGGAACCGAACAGAGATTCGAAGCCGATTGATCGCGAGAATACTGGGCGTGCTCACGCGCCACCAATTTCGAACTCTCCGGCGCCGGCCACACAATTTCGTCATCCTGATCGAGCGACTCCTCCATCAACACCTCGATGGCCTTCACCGCCGCCATGTGCTTGTCGAATCGATCCACCCGGCTGATGGCTTGCAGCCTGACGTAGCCCCCGTCAAGCCAGCCCAGGGTCACTCGTTCGCAGCGGAACCGCGTAGCCAAAGCGTTGCACAAGGACAGCGCCGCCGACAAAAAACGCTTTTCTTGATTGACCTGAACCAGCGTGTCTAGGACCGAGGCAAACCTTTCAGCCTCCTGCCGCGAAGCCTCGATTTCCCGCTGTTGCCGGTACGCAGCCGGCACATCCGCTACCAGCCGCAAACGCGCCAATGACTCCCGGGCCTGCTCAACAGCGGTCTGCTCGACCAGGCAGGCCACCACACAGTGCTCCCGAGCCCCAGCCGGAAGCGGAACCAAGGCGGCCACCGAAAAATCTGTGGCCAATTCCAAGGACCCGGACAGAGGTAGAAGCGCCTGCCCTTGTGTCACCGTTTCCTCCAGCGTTTTGCCCATCGAGCGCAAAAACAATTGCACCGCCGGACTGGCGTGGCCCTGCCCGGATGCCGACCATTCAGCCAGCTTCTTCAGCCGGTCCGGCTGCGCCGCGTCGCGCAACAATAAATAACCCCGCGTGGCCCCGGTGATCTTGGCCGCGGCGGACAGATAACCGGCCCAAAACTCCCCGGCGGGCCCGGTCAATTGCCTCATCCGTACCATTTCCCTCAGGCCATCCTCCAAGGCCTGAGCCCATCCCTCGCGCACGGTAAGCATGACTATTCCTGAAACCTCATTTTTCCGGCGACCCCCGGACGCACCGTCCCGGACGGATTGGCAAAGAGCACTTTCACTTTCATCAACCCGCTGGCTGGATCAGCAATCGGAGAAACGAACACAACTTTCCCACGCGTTTTGTGCGGCTCGCCCCCTTCGCCAATCTCCAACTCGACCTCCTGCTCCACTCGCAAGGCACGGCCGAAACGCGCCTCCACATTGCAAACGAAATAGCATTGGCGCGTGTCCACCAGCCGAATCACAGCCTGCTGCGCCTGGCAGGCTTCGCCCGGCTGCAGGAAAACCTCGGCGATGGTCCCTTCGAAAGGAGCCCGGACCACACGCCGTCGCAATTGTTCCTCCGCCAGCTCGTGTTCCACTTTAGCCACTTCGTATTCCAGCAAACGACGCTCAACATCGACCTTTGGCGTGGAGCTGTCGGGTTTCTCGAACAACGCCTTGGTGACCTCGTACTCCGCCTTGCTCTGGGCATGCACCGCCTTGCGCCGCATCACCTCCAATTCTTCCAGCCGTCGATCGAGTTCCACCAACACGTCGCCCTGCCGCACTTTGTCTCCTTCCTTCACCTTCCGCAGGGCCAGCACCCCGGGCACCGGACTGCTCAAAGTCGCGTCCAAAATCGATTCGGTAATGCCCGTGGCGGAGTGGGCCGCCGCCCATGCCGACCCCGCGGCGATCACCACCAACAACAGGACGACACGCCACCAGACGGCCTCGCGTCGAGTCACCGCAGCACGGCCAGAGCTCACCGCAAAATCAAGTCTGTTCATGATTCACTCCAAGCGCAAAGTCCTCAATATTGACGATTCTCCATGAAAAAGCGAGCTTTCCCGAAAACCCGCATATTTCACCGGTGCATCCCGATGTTGCCGGTGATGCAGGTAAGGCGCGTCCGTCCCGGCGCCCCGCCGGAGCATGATGTTTTGCATCGAGTGGGCGGCGGGCTGGGACAGGCCCGCCCTACCAACAACATCGGGATACACGGATATTTCACAACGGTGTATCCAGAGGTTTTTGGTGACCACGTTGTCATGGTCACGCAGACAGCCCTGTCTGCTTTAGCGCAGGCTGCCCAGCCGGCGGGGCGACGAAGGGAACCCGGCGCGTGGAGAACACGGAAGGGCCTCGTTCTTCACCCGCCGGGCCGACGGGCCGTCGGCGATACGGCAGGCTGGCAGCCTGCGCCAGACGACAGACAACCTCTGGATGCACCGAACGACTGAGAAGTCTCCACCGCAAGCTTGCCCTCTCTTCCGGTTTGCCATCATGCTTGAATCTCGATGGACCACCGATCGAGACGCACTGATTTTGCCATCCCCTGGATGCTGCTTCTCCTCTTGTCCTCCACCCCCCTTGAGGCCGAAGACATCAGCCTGATCCGTATCGGAGAGCCATGGCGCTTCATCGAGGCTACCCAGCGCACGGAGGACTGGATCCAACCCGGATTTGATGACGTGTCCTGGACCGAAGGCCGGTCTGGATTCAGCCTGGGCTATGGGTCCTACGACGAAGCCACCACCCTGCCTTTTACCCTCGGTCTGACTTACCGTTTCCGAAAACGTTTCCAGGTCGAGAACCTGGCGTCCATTCAGTGGCTCATCCTCCGCCTTGATTATCGGGATGGGCTGGTCGCTTATTTGAACGGGAAGGAATTCCTCAGACGGGGCCTTCAAGGAGTGTCAGGCACCCCGGTCGCGCCGGAAACCGCGGCGCTTTCCAGGATCCGGGCGGGCGCCGAAGACATCGATATTTCCGAGTTCAAGAAACTGCTGGTCGCGGGCGAGAATATTCTAGCCATTCAGGTGCATGGCTGGACCTCGGGGGCTTACGGTCTTGCCCTCGCCCCTGAACTTCTCGCCAACTTCAACCGGGGCCCCTTCCTCCAAAGCGCCACGGAAAGCTCCATCAAAGTGGTGTGGAGGACACCCAAACCCACGGAAGGTTTCGTCGTTCATGGCCCCACCTCGGCCGGTCCCTGGACCACGAACCATTCCGCCATGGCCACAGAACACGCCGTCCTGGTCCCGGGTCTGAACCCCGGCGAACTCCGCCATTACCGCATCGAATCCCGCAGTTCCGATGGTGCCCACGCCGTGTCCGCCTTGTCCACGTTCAAGACCGCCAAAGCCTCCGGAGATTTTCGGCTCGCGGTCATCGGGGACAGCGGCGTCGGGTCGCTGGCGCAATTGCGGGTCGCCGACCTGCTGCGCGCGGGTCAACCGGACATCGTCCTCCACACCGGAGACATCATTTACCCCGACTTCCATTTCACGAGAGCCGATCTCCGCTGTTTGAGCGTGTATGGCCGCCACATGCGCACCACGCCCTACTATTTTGCCATCGGCAATCACGATCTCTACTCGGGGCCCCAGCATTTCCGCGACACGTTTCATTTCCCCACCAACTCGGTGTTCGGCAATGAGGACTTTTATTCTTTCGACCACGCGGATCTCCATGTGGCCGTGGTTCTGGTCCCCTATTTCAGCCAATACGCGCCCACTCCCGGCGACCCTCAACACCGCTGGCTGGAGCAGGACCTGGCGGCGTCGAAGAAGCCATGGAAGATCATCATCATGCATCATCCAATGATGACGTCCAGCGCCCATCGATTTGACGACTACAATTTCAACCGGGTGCCGGATCGCGATGAAACGCGGGATTACATTCTCCCCCTCGCCACTCGCTACGGAGTCCAACTTGTGTTCAGCGGGCACGATCATGTCTTTGAACGATTCAATCCGACTCGAGGGGTCCACGCCTTCGTCACGGGGGGAGGCGGGGTTTACCTCTATGGATTGACCAGCCCTGACGCCGCCAGCGCCCAGCTCTACATCACGCATCACGCCATCTTTGTCACCGCCACCAACCAGGTCATGCGAGTGCGCGGCATCGACTCGTTCCAACGCGAATTCGACTACTCGATCATCGGGCGCGAGGCTCCCGCTCCGCAAACCTTCCTCGCCACCCGGGAAACCATCGGCATGGAAACCGGCCCCGCCAATGACGACGATGGCAATATCCGCGGCCAGAGTTTTGGTTTCCGGGGATCCGCCATCCCGGCCAAGGCCGGCCAGGAGTCTAATCTCGGCGAACTCCGAGTCAGCCATGACGGCTCCCATCTTTTCCTCGGCCTCTCCAGCGTCATGCTCTATCCGCACCAGGAAATCTGCTTGTTCCTGCAACACTCCCGAGTTCCCGGCGTCCCTTCGCTCGCGGGACTGGGCAACGGCAAACCCGACCCCTTTTCCGAAGGCGCCGATGCTTTGGATTTTCTCGAGGAACTCCGGTTCGAAGATTTCGCTCCGTCGCTCGCGCTGGTGCTGGGCGACGAGTTCGCGGACTCCACGCTGAAGGAGTTTCAACGCCCCGACATGAATTTGCCCGGCGGCCAGGGCGCTTTTCTCCTCAAAGCCGGCTTTCCGTCGGTTTCCGAAGTGAGCATTCAACAATTCAATCGTTCACCTCAGTCAGGCACGGTCACGTACGAGCGCAATGCGGACTTCATCAAGGTCGCCATCCCTCTCACCCTGTTCGGCGGCATCCATTTCGGTGACGAGGTGAAGGTTGCCGCGGTGGTGGCATCGGAACCCCCCGAGGCGTTGACTCGTCCCCCGGCGCGAGTATTGGACACGGGATTCCACGGTCATTCCCTCCGGACGAACGCCACCGGCCAAATGCTGATCAAACCGCTGACGGTCGCTCTGGCCCCGGATCGCGACGATCCTGACGACGATGGTTTGCGCAACGAGGATGAGTTATTGCACGACACGAATCCCAACGTGGCCGATAGTGACGGCGACGGCTTGCCGGATGGATGGGAAGTCCGTTACGGGAGCAACCCTCTCGTTGCAGACGCTCATCTCGATCCCGACCTGGATTCGATGTCCAACTGGGCCGAATTCCGCGCCGGCACCGACCCTCGTTCAGGTGCCTCCAGATTGACCTTGTCCGCCACCCTGCTCCCCACAGGCTTGGAGCTTCGATGGACAGGCGCGCCCGGACGCTCCTACATTCTCCAGGAAGCGTTGACTCCGGCGGGTCCTTACACCGATCTCCTGTTTTCCGGATTCCCACGACTCTCTCAAGGCGGCGAGGAAATCGTCCGGATCATCGTCCCGCAAGGATTTGGACGGACGATTCGATTCCTTCGTCTGCGTATGACGCCGTAGGAACAATGCCCCTGTTGCACGGTTCTTAAGGCCGGCGAGAGCGTCCGGAGGCCACGGTCCGCGAGTCGAACAACGGTCCCCGGGCTTGGAACGGCTTGCCTCCGAGTTCGACATAGACTTTCTCCACCTGGGCCGAAAAGAAGCTTCCCACGTAACGTTCGATGCGGGGATTCGATTTCAGACGAGCCTTGATCGCATCGACCGAGCTCTTGACCTCGTCGGCGGACTTCCCGGCGTCCACCAGTTGTTTCACCTCGGCCCGAAGTTGGACGAAATACCGGTGCTGATCCTCCAAGACTTCAGGTCCGCCCACCGGGCCATGCCCCGGGCAGATCGTCTTGGCTCCCAATTTCATGGCCGCTTCCAGGGTCTGGATCCACTGTCCGATATCGCCGTCGCCAGTGAAGTTGTACGGGCCATTCACGCAGGCATCACCCGTGAAGAGAATTTTTTCCTTGGGCAGCCAGGCAAATCCGTCGCCGCGCGTGTGCGCCATGCCGAGGTGCAATAATTCGACCCTCTTCTTGCCATCGTCGAAGATCATTTCTTTTCGAAAGAGCAGCGTCGGCGGCTTGAGCTTGGACGCGGCCACATCGGCGCGTCCCTTGGCCGCCTCTTCCCAGCGGCCGGGCGCTCCGCCGTAGTAACCGGTTTCGTACTTTTTCATCTCCTCCACCACGCCCTCATGCGCGACGGGAATGGCGCCAGCCTCCACCCACACTTGATTGCCGTAGGCGTGGTCCCCGTGGTGATGGGTGTCGAAGGCAAATCGAATGGGTTTGTCGGAGGTTTCCTTGATCTTGGGAATGACGGCTTTGGCGCCGGAAGGAAAATTGCCGTCCACGACCAGCACGTAATCGTCGAAAACGATCCATCCGTTGTTGCAGTGCCCAAACCGGCCCAGGTCGCCCTCGTGAAAATAGATGCCGGGCTGGACTTGCTCCACCTTTCCCACTTCCGCCACCGCCAGGGCGGCGCTGACGAAGGCCGCCAGCATCAGACCGACCGGACGGCGGAATGCGTCGATTTGGGCACTCACAGAGAAGGCTGGAGATCGTGAAGAATAGTTCATGGCAAATGAAGGTTGGGATCGCTGAACGGGGAAACTACCATGAGGGGATCGAGCCGGACAAGGGTCCAAAACTCCCTGGTCCGCGGACCGGGGAATTCCCAATTCATCTCGCCGCTTCAGCTTCGCATTCAAAGGTTCTCTCCCATTGACTTCAGCAAGAGGTTCCTCCCGCAAGCAATCAAACCCAAGTCCGCCCGCGCTTCGACGCAACAACACAACGATGGTGTCGTTCCTCCGACAGAATGGACGCCGAGCGTGGATTATGCTGAGGACTTGAAAGCACGTTGTCACGCTCGGGAGCCGCGCAAGGCCGGATCCCCGGCGGTGCCGCTCTGGCGAAGCCTTTGGATCGCCCGCCTTGATCAGCCCGTGCATGGCGCTTCCCTCGCTTTTCTTCGGATCGCGTTCGGATGCTTGATGTTTTTGGAAACACGTTCCCTTCAGGCGCCTTCTCCCATCACGAACCAGCATATTCCATTGGAAACCTATTTCTCCGGGTTCGATCTGAAATTTTCGCTTCCTTACGCATGGTTTTCCTGGGTGCCGATGCTTCCTCCTCAGGGTTTCGAGGTGCTCTGCGGCGTGCTTTCCATCTGCTCGCTGTCCGTGGCCCTGGGATTTGTTTTCCGCCTCTCCAGTTTGGGGCTCTTCCTGAGCTGGGGTTACTTGTTCGTGGTCGAATCAACACGCACTTACTGGCAAAGCCACTATTACCTCGAACTTCTCATCGCGGGGTTGCTCGTCCTCACCCCTGCCGCCAAGGCCGCCAGTGTGGACGGCTGGCTCCGGCGTCGTTCGAAACCAGACCGTCGAGTGCCGGGATGGACCGTGATCCTTCTCCGAGGTCAGCTGTTCTTGGCCTACCTTTTCGGGGGCATCTCCAAGCTGAACGCGGACTGGCTTTTGGACGCCACTCCGGTGCGCTGGTTCCTCACGCGGGACCATGTCACTGCGCCACTGATCCCTTACCTGTCGTCCACGCAACTCGCTTTCGTCAAAGAGTTCCTCCATCAGCCTGGTCTCGCCTTTGGCATCAGCTACGCCGGGTGCCTCTTCGATTTGACTGCGGGCGCGCTGCTGCTGATTCCGCGCACCCGATGGTTCGGCCTGGGTTGCATGACCGTGTTTCATTTTACCAACCGGTTCGTGATATTTGACGATATTGACTGGTTCCCATTGCTCGGCCTTCTTTCCGCCACCATTTTTCTCGAGCCGGACTGGCCCCTCCGTTTTTGGGGATGGTTGCGTCACCCGCGCTGGCGCTCGCCAGATTGGAGCTGGTTTTGGCCCGGCTTGGGCCTCGTTCCGGGCGTCGGGGCCCTGTTGGGTTGGAAGATGAGGAGCGCCCCACCACCTGCACCATCCTCCTCCATGACCCCTTGGCCCGTCCACTGGGGAGCCCGATTCACCTTGATTTGGCTCCTCCTCCAAGGGGTCCTACCGATGCGGCACTTCTTGATCGCGGGCGATGCTCGCCTGACGGCGGAGGGGCTGCCCTTCAGCTGGCGTCTCAAAGCGGATGTTTATCAAACCGCCACCTGCGAGATCTCCATTCATGATCCACAGCTCTTGACTTCACCAGCCAGCTCCAACCACTTCTCATGGGGAAACTATCAGGGGGCTCCACTGCTTTTTCGAAAAGTCGATGCGGGAAGACTGCCCTGGACCACTCTCCCTGAAATGGTCGTGCTTCTGGAGCCCATCGTAGGCTATCGAATTCTCTATAATCCCTTCGGCGCTCCAGAAAAGATCAGCGATGAAAGCCAGGCAAGGTCGCGCGCTTCCAAGCTCTGGAGGGAACTTTACGGGCGCGAGCCGGAAAGGATCCAAACGGCCGTGGCTCCCAAGGACGCCTTCTACCACCTCTGGAACCGGCTCAGTCGAAGGGACCAAAGCGAAGTGTCCGCCGCCTTTGCGGGATCCACCCGGACTCCCGCCTCCGCCGCCATTCAAAGCGTCTTGGGCTATCTCCAATCTCAACCCGATGGCGGATGGGGAGGAGAATCCGGTCTGGACGCCCATCACGGACCGCCGGAGGAGCTCTTCTCTTTCCTGCGCACTTTCCCGCCCTTCCTCCTTGATGGTTCCGAACAACCTCATGGCCCATTCCTTTTGCTGGAAGACTCCGAGGTCTTGGACTTGGATGCGCGGGGAGCAGGAAGAATCCGCGAGCATCATTGGAACCGGGGATTTCTGCACACCTCCCCTGCCCCCCTCCATCCTCCTTCATCGATCCCGATCACCGTATTGACGATGGACTCGGGATTAGGGGTGCGCGGTTTCATGCCACAGACGTTCGTCATGAACCGCCTCCGGCAACCCTCGATGCCCCCGCGTGTGGTCTGGAATCATGTCCGGGACGCGACCAAGTCGAAGCTTCTTCATATCGGTTACAACCCATTCCTCCTGCGTCGCTACGCGTTGCGAGTGGCCGCGTGGTGGGAAGCGCGCTACGGACGCCGCCCCAAAGTGCTTGCCGCTACTGCGGTTTCCTTGAATCGCCGCCCCTTCCAACCCGTGGTCGATCCTGGAGTGGACCTGGCCTCCACCCAAGTCCACCCCTGGAAACACAATGCGTGGATTTTAGATCTGGAGACACCGCGCATCCCGCGAGAGGCCCTGTCGCAAACTTGGACCCGAGACGCCCGTCGTCCTTAGGGAGGGGCTCGCTGGATTCGGTATTTAGTCCGGGCCATCCGGCTATTCACGAGCGGAGACGTAGGCCTTGCGAGCCGCGAACTCCAGATCGACACGGGGCCAATCGTCCCGAAAGAGAGTGAAGGTCACCCATTCCGGACCACATTCCGGAATGGCTTCCGCCCCGGATGCCAAGGCGCGGACTTTCATGCGGTCGTCCAACCGAAACGCGACCGCGTTCATGCCGTACGCGAACGAGAATATCGTGCCACCGGTGGAGGCGATTTCACAGCCATGGGATGTTGGACGTGACCCGTGCCTCTGAACATCGCCCAACAGCTTCAAAGCCTCACCGAAAGCTTGCGTGATGTCCGAATGGGCGCTGAGGTTCGCCGAAAATGCCAGCACCCGGGAATTCCGGTGAGTGCGAAGCGCTTCTGGAACTTCTCGGCTCATGCCGCCACGTGAGTTGCGAATCCGGTCGAGACCTGATTCTCCATCACTAACCTCACCTGCCCTTAGCGCCGAATCAATCCCCCCACCCCGGAGGGCAAGCGATGCAGGATGGAAACCTCCTGTTCGCTCAATGCACGATTGAACACGGAGAGTTCGTCATACATGCCAATGTAGGAAAGCCCGATCATCATGTGGGCCGCCTCCAGATCCCAATGATAGGTCTGGACTCGCGGCGAAAGCATCGCGGCCGGCTTCCCGTCCAGGTACAGCCGCGCCAAGCCATCGCCTTCGCCCGTATTAAATCCTTCCCACGTAAACACGACGTGGGTCCATCGGTCCCCCGCGAAGGGCGGCTGCAACACCGTGGTCAACGGCTTCTCTTCAAACGGAATATCATCCCATTTTCGATTGCCTGGATTCCACACCTTGAAATCGGCGTAGGCGCCGAGCCGGAACGGGATCGAGTTGGTCTTCTTTTCGAACTCGACGAAAAACGAGGCATCATTCCAGTCCTTCGGCGTGATTTGAATCGGATCGCAATATCCCTGAGCCAGTTCCCGAGCGGGATCCACCTTGAGCCACAAGGAGACCGTCCCCGCCCATGGCCCGGTCGAGTACGCCACGTTGTCCTTGGCTTTGAAGAACACCGCCTCCGGAATCTTTTTCGTAAACCGCAGGGCATGACCAAACCGGCCCTGGTCTTTCACCATCTCGACCGTCCCCTGGGCCGGCAATCCGGGCACAGGCACGCGCGGACGTTTGGTGGACACCGCATGATAGAGCTGGCCGTCACCCCGTGCCCAATCCGCGTTCAATCCATGATCAAAGGAAGCATGAAAAGTCAGCGCGCTCCGCAGCTCCGAGGACTTCCCGCCACCGACCGTGCCACAACCCGTCAAGCCCAACACAAACAGCGCAACGAGTCCTGGCAGTGCAATTCTGGAAACCGAACACCCGATCAGAGTTGAATGGGGAGTGAACATGATGCCTCAACCCTCAGACAAAGCCCGGCAGAAGTCGAGCCTGGCTGACGAGCGCTCCCGATCACCGGTGCATCCCGATGTTGCCGGGGATGCAGGTAGGGCGCGTCCGTCCCGGCGCGCCGCCGGAGCATGATGTTTTGCATCCAGTGGGCGGCGGGCTGGGACAGGCCGGCCCTACCAACAACATCGGGATACACGGCCCGATCACCGAATCCTCCAAACTCGCACCAAACCTTCCACCCGTTCGAGCGGCGTCGGCCCCCAAGCGCGCCCGTCGTGACTCGACAGGGTGTTGTCCCCGAGCAAAAGCACCTCTCGATCTCCCAACACGACGAAGCTTTGGCCGTTGGGAAATCTTCGAGCCATGGCAGGGTCGCTCCCTGCGGCCCGCAGCGCTTCCGCATGAGCATATCCCCCGGAAACCAGACCCCATCGAAAATCGTTCGAGCTTGCCCCCGGACTGTCTGAACGGGATCGAATCGCCAGCCGGCCATCGTCTTCAATGGACACTCGCTCACCCGGTAACCCCGCCAATCGTTTGAGGTAAATACGCCCCGCATCGAGTCCCGGGATCCCGGGCGATCCTCGAAATGCGACGATGTCGCCTCGCCCCGGGCGCCTCCAATGAAACGTCCACTGATCGATCCATACCCAGTCTCCTGGCTCCAGCGCGGGCGCCATCGATGCCGAGGAAATGGTCGCGGGATAAATGAAGAAGGCCCTTACCGCGAGGCCGGAAACCACCGCCGCAAACGCCGCCGCCAAGATGCCGTTCAGTCCACGTGCCACCCGAATCGGTCACTTAAGGGCCAGAACACGAAGCCCGACTTGCCAATCACGTATTCCCTCGGAAAGTCACCCCAGGCCCGGGAATCATGACTGTTCATGGTGTTGTCGCCCATGGTTAAATAATGCCCCGGACGCACCACGAACTCCGCCTTCCCATCGGGGAAGAGTGGCGCAATGCCCCCTTTTCCGTTCTGCCTTGCCACGGTGTCGTTGACATGCCCCGACCAAACGTCCGTCTTTGGCCGGCTGGATGGGGAAAAGGCATACAAGTTTTCGAAATACCGCGTCGAGGAGTCGAGACGCTTGCCGTCGATGACCAGGTGGCGGTCGTCTCCCACTTGCACCTTTTCGCCCCCCATCGCCACCAGTCGCTTGATGTAATGGGTATGCCTGATCAGACCTTCTTTGGTCCGGGATTCGAACACAACCGTTTCGCCCCGCCGAGGCTGGCGAAAATTGTAGGTCAGAGTGTTCACAAATAAATGATCCCCGCTCGTCATCCTGAATCGAACCATGTCCTGACCGGATTTGAAAGCCTGACCGGGATACAGTCCGGCGTACTCGTAGAATTTCTCCGGAGGAAACCAAACATGATAGGGCTTGTCCCCCACCACAAAGGTCAGCCGTTTGATGAAGGGAAAAATCGTTTTCGCATCGCGCATGTCCCGGACCTGACCATCGGCCTCCGCGACCACACGGTAGTACTTTCGCCCATACAACCACGACTCGGCCCATTTTTTGAGCCCGGTGGGATTCTTGATTTCGGGGCGGTGCAGCAGGTTTTCCGTGGTAATGCCCCAGAGCGTGGGCTGGGCGGAGCCCGAGGGAATCGCCATGGGCTGAAAGAAAAACGCCCGGCAGGCCAGCACGACGGAAGCCACCACCAGCAGCATCTCGATGTGTTCCCGCAGGCTGGGGCTCGGATACGGCTTCAAACGGCGGTTGGCGACTTCCTCCAGCACCGTGACCGCCGCCATGATCGGCTCACGCCCGGAGGCCGTCATGATCTGGGCGCGAAACACACGCCTGGCCTCGTCCAATTCCGCCAGAGCGTCCGGAGCCAGGAGGTCGCGCTGAGCCTGGCGCACCTTGCGAACCTGGCTTCCAAACTCCACCGCCTGGCGAAAAGTCCGGCTCGTGAACCATTTGAAAATCCATCGCATCGTTTCCATAAGGCAGTCCGGGGATTCCGGGCTCAGGACTTGAGGACCTGGATGAAGGCTTCCTGCGGAATGTTCACGCTGCCGATGGATTTCATCCTCTTCTTGCCCTCCTTCTGCTTCTCGAGCAGCTTGCGCTTCCGCGAAATGTCACCGCCGTAGCATTTCGCCGTCACGTCTTTTCGCAGGGCGCTCACGGTTTCGCGCGCGATGAACTTCCCCCCAATCGCAGCTTGAATGGCAACTTGGTACTGCTGCCGCGGAATCACTTCCTTCAACTTCGTCGCCAGCATGCGCCCGCGGTATTCGGCCTTGTCCCGGTGCACAATGCACGAAAACGCATCCACCGTTTCCCCATTGACCAGCATGTCCAGTTTGACCATGTCCGAAGCCTTCAACGGCCCCAGTTCGTAATCCATCGAGCCAAACCCGCGCGTGATGCTCTTGATGCGGTCATGGAAATCAATGAGGATTTCGTTGAGCGGCAGGTCGCAGGTGAGCATCACCCGGCGCGAGTCCAGGGTTTCGGTATGCACCACCGTACCCCGCTTCTCCGAAATCAAAGCCATGATGTCGCCGATCGATTCATTGGGACAAATGACGAAGGCTTGGACCGTGGGTTCCCGGATCTCGGCGATGTAATTCGGCTCCGGAAGATACGCCGGATTATCGATATGTTTCACCTCCCCGTTGGACATCACAACCTCGTAAACCACGCTGGGATACGTCGCGATAATGTCCATGTCGTATTCGCGCCGGAGCCGTTCCTGCACGATTTCAAGGTGCAGGAGCCCGAGGAAACCGCACCGGAACCCGAATCCCAGCGCCACGGAACTCTCGGATTGGTAGACAAACGCGGAGTCGTTGAGCTGGAGCTTGGCCAAATTGGATTTCAAGTGCTCGTAATCGGCGGTGTTGATCGGATAAATTCCACTGAACACCATCGGATTGATTTCCTGAAAGCCCGGCAGGGCCGGTGAAGGAAGTCGCGAATCGGTCAGGGTGTCGCCCATTTTCACGTCCTTGGGCGTCTTGATGTTCGCCGTGATGTAACCGGTCTCGCCGGTTTCCAGCTTCTCGCGAACGTAGGGCTTCGGATTGAAGCTTCCCACCTCCTTGATCTCAACCGTCTTCCCGGAATGCAGCATCTTCACCTGCAATCCGGCCCGAAGCTCGCCATTGAACACACGCACGTGCGTGACCACGCCCTTGTAAGTGTCAAAGTAAGAATCAAACAACAGCGCCTGCATCGAACGTTCGTTGGTGGACTTGGGCGGCGGCACCCGCGCCACAATCGCTTCCAGGATATCCTCGATCCCGATGCCTTCCTTGGCGCTGGCCAGAATCGCGGTGTCCGCCGGAATCGCCAGAATGTCCTCCAGTTGCGATTTCGTCAGTTCCACATTGGCGTGCGGCAAATCAATCTTGTTGATGACCGGGATGATCTCCAGCTTCTGCTTCATGGCCAGATGAACGTTGGCCACGGTCTGCGCCTCCACACCCTGCGCCGCGTCGATGATCAACAGCGCGCCCTCGCACGCGCTCAAGCTTCGCGACACCTCGTAGGAAAAATCCACATGACCCGGAGTGTCGATCAGGTTCAGCTCATAAGTTTCGCCGTTCTTCGCCTGATAAAGCATCGTGACCGGATGCGCTTTGATCGTAATCCCGCGCTCCCGCTCCAAATCCATCGAGTCCAGTAGCTGGTCCTGCATCTCGCGCGTGGCCACGGTGCCCGTCCGGTGAAGGAGGCGGTCCGAAAGGGTCGTCTTCCCATGGTCAATATGGGCGATGATGCTGAAATTCCGAATATGTGCCGTGTCCATGCTATGTCGACTACCGCAAAAACAACCGCGTGACCATAATGGCCGAAACGCTCATGAAAAGCAGATTCTCCGGGCCATCCGCTTCCCCGTCTCCACCATCCGGGCCGCTCCCGCCTCCGTCGCCGCCTCCGCATAAATCCGCAAGACCGGTTCCGTCCCCGATCCCCGAACCATCAGCCACGAACCATCCCTCGCGGTGTACTTCACCCCGTCAAAACTCTGCACCTTTTCCACCGGCGAATTCAGCAGTTTCGCGGGCGGATGGTTCCGGCAAGCTTCCATCAACTCCGCCCGGCGCTCGACCGGAAAATGCGTGTCCAAGCGGGCGTAGCGATGCGGACCGTATTTCCTTTCCAGGCCCGCGAGCAGTTTTTCCAAAGGTCGCCTCTCCACCGCCAGCATTTCCAACAGCATCAGACCGGCCAGAATGCCGTCCCGCTCCGGGATATGTCCCGGAAAACCAATCCCTCCGCTCTCCTCCGCCCCGAGAAGCACGCCCCCCTTCAACATCTCCGCCGCGATGTACTTGAAACCCACTCCGGTTTCAACCAGGGGCAAGCCGGCGTCGGCGCACATCTTGTCGATCATGGACGTGGTCGTCAGCGCCTTCACCACCCGGCCCTGGAGTCCGCGATGGACCGATAAATGCCGCAAGAGCAGGGCGATAATCGCGTGCGTGGTGAGCGCCCCGCCCCGCCCCGTCATCCCGCCCACCCGATCGGCGTCGCCGTCCGTCACCAGGCACAGGTCGTGCGGATGCTTGCGAAGAAAGGCGCTGGAGCGGGAGTAATTCGCCGGAACCGGCTCCGGATTAATGCCGCCAAAGAAGGGATCATGGGTTGCATTCAGCGTGGTCACACGGCAACTCGTGCCCTTCAACAATCGGTCGAAACATCCCGCCCCCACGCCAAACAGCGCCTCGTGCGCGAAGCGAAGACCGGATCCCGCGACGAGCTTGAAGTCCACCAATTGCTTTAGACGCCGCAAGTGCGCGGTCGTAAAATCGTGGATCTCGATCGCATCCTCCCGGGCTTCCCCTGCGGGGACTTCCAGCTCCAAGCACGCCTCGATCCGCTGGCAAAGCGCCGGGTCCGCGGAGCCCCCGAAATGGGCCTTCACTTTGAATCCGTTGAACCGGGGGGGATTGTGGCTCGCGGTCAGCATCACTCCTCCAACCGCCTCGTGTTCGACCACGGCCAGAGACAACGCCGGAGTCGGAAGCGGCGCCGGGGACATCAGCACTTCGAAGCCCCGGGCCGTCATGACTTCCGCCGTCGTCCTCGCGAAGCGATCACTTAAGAATCGGCGGTCGAATCCGACCACCACCCTCTTTCTCCGTCCCGCCGTGGGCTCCTTCAACCAAACCCTCGCCGTGGCGTCCGCCACCCGCGCCACGTTGTCGAACGTGAAGCCCTCGGCAATCACGGCCCGCCATCCGTCCGTTCCAAATCGAATGTTCTCCATGCGAATGAGGTTCCAGGATCGTCAGGACTTTCGCGCGGCGGCCTCGGCGCGATGCACCGCCTTGCGCAGCTTTCTCACCCCCGTCGCGAAACTTCGCTGTCCAAACAAGCTCGTGCCCGCGACAAAGGTGTCCGCCCCCGCGGCCGCGCATTCTGCCGCGGTGCTCTCGTTGATGCCGCCATCGACCTCGATGCGGAAGTTCAGTTGCTTGTCCTCCCGCAGCCGCCGAGCCTGTTGGATTTTCGGCAGACACTCCGCAATGAACGGCTGCCCGCCAAAGCCGGGGTTCACGGTCATGATCAAGATCAAATCGACCCGCTTGAGGTGCGGCAGAGCAGCTTGCAAGGGCGTGGCCGGATTTAAGGCCAGGCCGGCCTTTACGCCATAGGACTTGATTTTGTAAAGCAGAGGCGCCACCCGCTCGTCCAGTTCGGCATGAATCGTCATCAACTCCGCCCCGGCCTTCACGAACGGCTCCAGCAGAATCTCCGGTTTCGAGCACATCAAATGCACATCGAAAAACATCCGGACTACCGGCCGCAGCCGTCTCACCACATCGGGACCGAATGAAATGTTCGGCACGAAATGGCCGTCCATGATGTCCAGATGAAGCCACTCCGCCCCGGACCGGGAAGCGCGTCCAGCTTCCTGGAATAGTTTCCCGAAATTCGCAGCCAGCAGGGAGGGCGCAATGATGGGTGTCATGGAATGCTCGGCATGTCGGGAGGCCCCTTGAGGCAAGGCGGGCTGTAACCATCACCCGCGGATCCGCCTGGATAGTCCTTCGGATCCGCTCCCGGATCGCAACACCATCCGCTCACGCGGGTGCGGGTGCGGGACTCCCATCCAGGCCGGGCTCGATTTTGGGCGGCACCGGCTTGGCGGCCTCGACCGTCGACGGTGGGGGTTGAGGTGGCAAGGTGGGAGGCGTGAACTGGCCGGTCTTGACGATCTCGCGCACCTGCTCTCCATCCAGGGTCTCGTATTCCAGAAGTGAATTCGCGATCAGTTCCAGCTTATCGTGATGGGTCGCGATCAGATCTCGCGCCCGTTGATAGCCTTCGTCGATCAAACGCTTGACCTCGGCATCGATCTCCTGCGCGGTCTTTTCGCTGTAATCTTTGCTGCGGATCATTTCCCGCCCCAGGAACACGTACTCTTGATTGTCACCGTACTGGACCATGCCCAGAGAATTGCTCATGCCCCAGTGACAAACCATCGCCCGTGCCAGATGGGTCGCCTGCTGAATGTCTCCCGAAGCCCCGGTCGAGATGTCTCCCGACACAATTTCCTCCGCGATGCGCCCGGCCATGGTCACTGCAATCATGTCCTGCATCTCCTTGCGGCGGCGGTTCAAGACGTCCTCTTTGGGCAGCGACATCGTGGCGCCCAACGCCTGACCGCGGGGAATGATGGTGACCTTGTGCAACGGGTGCGTGTGCTCGAGCAAGACGCTCACCAGAGCGTGACCCGCCTCGTGCCAGGCGGTGAACTTCTTCTCCACGTCGGTCATGGCAAGGCTGCGGCGCTCGCGTCCCCAGCGGACCTTGTCCCTCGCCTCCTCCAGTTCCTTCATGCCGATGGATTTTTTATTCGTCCGGGCCGCAAGCAACGCGGCTTCGTTCAGCAGATTCGCCAACTCCGCGCCCGAATAGCCCGGGGTGCCCCTCGCGATCACGGCCAAGTCCACATGGCTGTCGAGCTTTACGTTCCGCGCATGCACTTTGAGAATGGCCTCGCGCCCCCTCACATCCGGCAGACTCACGGTGATTTGGCGGTCAAACCGGCCCGGACGCAGCAAGGCGGGATCCAGCACGTCAGGTCGATTGGTGGCGGCAATGATGATGATGCCCTCCTGAGTGTCGAACCCGTCCATTTCCACCAGCAAAGCGTTGAGCGTCTGCTCGCGCTCGTCATTGCCCCCGCCCAAACCATGGCCGCGGCTCCGCCCCACCGCATCAATCTCGTCGATAAAAATCAAACACGGCGTGTGCTTGCGCGCCTGCTCGAACATGTCCCTGACCCGGCTCGCTCCCACCCCGACAAACATCTCCACGAAATCGCTGCCGCTGATGCTGAAGAACGAGGCGTCCGCCTCCCCCGCGATGGCTTTCGCCAGCAAGGTCTTCCCCGTTCCGGGTGCGCCCACCATCAAGATGCCTTTCGGAATACGGCCCCCCAGTTTCTGAAACTTCTTCGGATCCTTGAGAAATTCGACGAGCTCGGAAACCTCGTCTTTGGCCTCCTCAATGCCCGCCACGTCCTTGAAGGTCGCGCGATTCTTCTCTTTGCTGAGCATCCGCGCCTTGCTCTTGCCGAAACTCAACGCGCCCTTCCCCGCCATCTTGATCTGCCGGACGAAAAAGAAATACACGAGTAGCGCCAGGAAAATGAACGGCAGAATCGCGTAGACGAAATTGATGAGCAGCGTGTTGGGCTCGCGCGTTTCGAAGCCCTTCAACATCAGCTTCTCTTGAAGATCCGGCTTGATAAACGCTTTCAGCGTAAACCGCTTCAACTGGCCGTTTTCCCAATATTCCCCCTCGACCAGGCGGAGGTCGGACGACTGCGGATTGAAGATGATCGTGCCGCCCTTCACCATGTTGGACTCCACCAACTGGGTGAACTTAAGGTAACTGATGCGGCCGGTGGAATCCTCGGTGCGGTCTTTGTAAAAGACCAGGAGCATGATCGCCCCGAAAATGGCGACCCAAATCAGCCACGCTCGAGGAGGAAGCTTCGGATCCCCGTTGCTCTTGTCACCGCGACCAGAGTCGCCCTTTCGATTTTCATCAGACATTTCTCGTCCTATTAAACGACGTAACGTATCACGGAAATACCGGACCCGCAAGGAACAATCCAGAATCCAAGCGCCTTGAATTCAAGGCGTTTCAAAGACGTCCCCCACGGTCCTCGAACCCTTCCAGACCAAAAGCCTGCGCGTGCCGGGACGAATCTTCACCCGGTCGCTGATGCCGGCTCCTTCCGCCCAAACCACCTCACCCCCCAAGCCAACCAGCACCGCCGCACCCTCCCTCTGCCATCGCGGAAACTTCCGATCCACCCAAATATCGTGCAGTTTCTTCCTTCCCTTCATCCCCAAGGGACACATGCAATCTCCCATCCTCCAATTCCGGAGGATCCATCCCTCGCCGCATCGGTCCAAGTCCATCCGCTCTTCCCCTGGAATAAACGGCAGCTTCAGCAACGCCTCCGCCTCCTCTCCCTCCAAGGTGTGCCATGTGAACTGGAAAGCGCCTGCGCTCCCCCGTCCTTTTCCCTTCCCCAGCGTCAGGCTCCTCGAATACTCGCGAAGGGCGGGCAGGAACTGCAGACGGCCCCGGGGCGTGCGGATCACATGACCCTCGCCCCTCAGGCTCCGGCGCACCCGGGCTCTCGTCCGCAAGAACTCCACGTCTTCCAGGGTCGGATTCATCTGCAGTCGTTCGAACTCCAAAACCATGACCTGACGCTGCAAAGCCGGGGGCAAATCCTCAAAAATAGCGTCAGGCTCGCGCAACCACTCCCTCGCTCGCTGCCGAACGAATTCCGATTCGTCTCCCATCACTCTCAAAACCCGACCCGCGCGTGCAGCCAGTGATCCAGGCTCCGCCTTCGCCCACACCGGCAGAACTTCTGATCGAATCCGATTCCTCGGAATGGTCACATGCGCGTTGCTCGAATCCTCCACCCACAACAGTCTCCGCGACTTCGCCCATGCCTCCAATTCCGCCCGCGACAATCCCAGAAAGGGTCGCGCCAATACCACGGCGGAATCTTCGGCACTCGGCCCCCACTCCCTCATCCCCGATGCGCCCCAGCCCGCGGTGCCGCGGGCCAGCCTCATCAGATGCAACTCGAGTTGATCGTCCGCGTGATGGGCTAGCAACACATGCTTCGCTTGCACGGACCTCGCCACTCGAGCCAGGAACCGATGCCGTTCTTTCCGCGCCCACATTTCCACGGAAACGCCGCCGGAAGCCCTTCGGTCGAATGGGGCCGGACCTCCGAGATGGAACCGAATTCCCAATCGCGCGGCCTCCTTCCGGCAGAAGCCCTCGTCTCGATCGGACTCATCGCCCCGCAGACGGTGATTGAAATGCGCCAAGTGTAACTTCGACGGGTCGCCGCCCTCCCTCCTCCACGCTTCCACCATCGCGTTCGCCAACACGACCGAGTCCATCCCGCCCGACACGGCCACCACCTGCGGCTCTTCCAGGCTGGCAGACAACCCCTTCCAGCAGTCCAGCATGGCCTGGACCACGGGGTCGTTGCTTGGGCTGCGACGAGAGTCTCGTTTCACGAGCGATGCTCCAGATGTTTCAACGCCGCTAAACCTTCACCCGGCGGGCCGCGTGAAAGCACGCGGCTCCCGTCGAAAAAGGGAGTGCCAGAACGGGCCCGGTCACCCGACCCGGCGAGGGCGTCAAGAAGGAATCACTCCGACAGCGAAAGCAAGGTCGTTCGGATCCGGTCAGGCCGCGGTTTTCTTCGAAATGGTGTGGGTGGCGTGGCCTAAAAAGGCTTCAGCGGCTTCCATCAGGGTCTCGGACAACGTCGGATGCGCATGCACCGTCATCGCCAGATCGCGCACGGTGGCTTGCATCTCCACCGCCAGCACCGCTTCTCCGATCAATTCGCCGGCGCCATGCCCGACGATGCCCACACCCAAGATGCGCTCCGTCCCCGGTTCGACGATCAACTTCGTCAATCCGTCCACCCGGTCGAAAGTCAATGCCCTCCCGGAAGCGCCCCACGGGAACTTGGTCACTTGCACGGCAATGCCTTTGGTCTTCGCCTCGGCCTCAGTCAGGCCACACCACGCCACCTCGGGGTCCGTGAACACGACCGCCGGGATAATCGCGTTGGCGCTCGTCAACGATTCTCCAGTGATCGATTCGACCGCAGTCCGCGCTTCGCGAGAGGCCTTGTGCGCCAGCAATACTCCGCCGGCGATATCGCCAATCGCGTAAATCTTCGGATCCGAGGTCCGCTGGCGCCCATCCACCTTGATGAAACCCTTTTCGTCCCGGGACACCTGGGTATGCTCGAGTCCCAGGTCTTCCGCGTTGGCCACCCGCCCCACCGACACGAGCACTCGGTCAAAGAGTTCCTCCTTCCGCTGTCCATCATGGTCGATCAGGACTTTGATCTGCTTGCCCGCCGTGGACATGTGCTCGACCCGGGCTTTCAAACGCACTTCTCGAAACGCTTTCTTGGCATAAGCCATGACCGGACGCGTCAAGTCGGGATCGGCGCCCATGAGGATGGAATCCAAGGCTTCCACCAAGACCACTTTGCTGCCCAGGCTGGCATAGACGGTGCCGAGTTCCATGCCGATGTAACCGCCCCCGACCACGAGCAGGTTCTCCGGGACGTCATCAACCTCGAAAGTTTCCTTCGAAGTCATGATCCGGCTGTTGCCCAGATCGAACGTCTTGGGCAGGGCCGGCCGGGATCCGACCGCGACGATGGCTTGCTCGAATTGAATAAACTGCTGGCCGGACTCGGTCTCCACCCTCAACGTCGAGGAGTCCTCGAAATAACCGCGTGCCTTGATCACCGTCACGCCCCGCTTCTGGGCCAGCGTGGCGATGCCCCCGCTCAGTTTTTGCAGGATGCCATCTTTCCAAGCTCTGAGCTTGGCCATGTCCAGCGTGGGCGGCGCGAAAACAATGCCGCGGTTCGCCGACTCGCGCGCTTCCGCGATCATGTGGGTGGCGTGCAAATAAGCCTTCGAAGGAATGCATCCGCTGTTTAAGCAGGTGCCGCCCAGCCGGTTCTCCTTCTCCACCAGGATCACCTTTTTGCCCAAATCCGCCGCGTAAAACGCCGCGGCATAGCCCCCGGGCCCGGCCCCGACCACTACGATTTCTGTTTTGATTGGATCCATGAAATTGATGATCTCCTGTCGAATGGACTGGCCGGGGGTCAACGCAAAAGCGCCTCGTCGAATTGGGACAGCGAGGCGCCGAAATCCACCACCCATCGGGCCGCGGAGCCGCCATCAATCAATCGATGGTCGTAGGACAACGCGATCGGCATCAGCGTGCGAATCTCCACCCGGCCCTCCACCGCGACCGGTTTGGCCGCACTTCTCCCCAGTCCGAGAATGGCCGACTCCGGCTTGTTGATGATCGGCGTGAAATGGGTTCCGCCGATCCCGCCCTGGTTCGATACCGTAAAGGTGCCGCCTTTGAGTTCATCCGGCGCAACCTTGCGCTCGCGCGCCTTCCGGGCCAGGGACTCCAACTCCCGCGCGATCTCCAAAACACTCTTGCGCTCCACGTCCCGGAGCACCGGCACGATCAACCCCGCCTCCGTGTCCACCGCGATGCCCAAATGAACGTGATCCTTGAACACAATCTCCTCGGTCGCCTCGTCCAGGCTCGCGTTGAAGATGGGATGTCGCATCAACACGCCGGACAGGGTCTTCAGAATCAGAGGTGTCAGCGTGAGCTTGACGCCGCTGGATTCGAAAGCCTTCGCGTGACGATGGCGCACTTCCATGAGCCGCGTGACGTCAAGATCGTCGAACTGCGTCACATGCGGAATGGTGGAGGCATTCTCGACCATCCGGCGGCTGATCACTTTCCGCAACGAGCTCATGGGCTGCCGGCGGACCGGCCCCCACGCGGAAAAATCAATGGAAACCGGCTTGGCCGCGCCCGGCGAAGCTCCGGCGCTTGAACCCGCCGGCGGCGCTTCTGCCAAAGCCAGGCATTGCTGCATCCAATCGCGCAAGTCGGCAAGGGTGACCCGCCCCCCCGTCCCGCTGCTCCGCACGCGGCGCAAATCAATGCCCAAATCTCCGGCGACCTTCCGCACATAGGGAGAAGCGGACGGCATCGGACCGGAAAGGTTGGCGCCTGAATTCCACATGCCGCCGGTGGTCACCCCGGCTGCGGCCGGCGGTGTGGCGGCTTGTGCGGCCCCATGAGCGGGCTGCACTCCAGCAACAGGCGGTGAAGCCGAAGGCGCGGTGGATCCGTTCCCGCCACTCAACACGGCAATAACCTGGCCATAGGAGAGGCGATCGCCAGGCTTGACCCGCACCGATTCCACCCTGCCGGTCTCGGAACTGGGAATGGGCGCGACGGCCTTCTCGCTCTCGAGTTCGAGGATGGTCTGCCCTTTCGTGACCATGTCACCAGGGTTGATGAGCACGCTCACCACGACTCCCGACTCGGCACCTTCACCTAATTGGGGCAATTTCAAATCCATAACAATGGTTATTCCCTCCGCAGCCGCGAGCCTCTCGCTCTACAAACACTCCGGATGCGCTTTCTCCGGATCCACACCCAGTTCGCGAATCGCCCTCGTCACTTCGGCGCGGGGAACCGTGCCGCGCCGGGCCAGCGCGTCGAGGGTGGCGATCACCACGCTCTCCGCGTCCACTTCGAAGAAACGCCGCAATTTCTCACGGGTCTCGCTCCGTCCAAATCCATCCGTTCCCAGCACGGTCAAACCGCCGGGAACCCAGGACGCGATTTGCTCCGGCACGATCTTCATGAAATCGCTCACAGCGATGAAAGGGCCCTTCTCCGCCGCCAGCAATTCCTCGACGTAACTCCGCCTGGGCGCGGACTCGGGATGCAGGCGATTCCACCGCTGAACCTCGAGAGCCTCGTTCCGCAAGGATTTGTAATTGGTGGCGCTCCAGACGTCCGCGCTCACCCCGAACCGATCCGCCAGGATTTCCTGTGCCTTCAACGCGCTCCGCAAGATGGGGCCTGAACCAAGAATGTGCGCCTTGTGGGCGGCGCCCTTGGGACCCGCCTTGAACTTGTAGAGCCCCTTCAGAATCCCTCGCTCGCAACCTTCCGGCATGGGCGGCATGAGGTAGTTTTCGTTATAAAGGGTCAGATAGTAGAAGATCTCCTCCCCCTCCGCGTACATTCTCCTCAACCCATCCTGCAGAATCACGGCCACCTCATACGCAAAGGCCGGATCGTAGGTGAGCAGGGTGGGAATGGTGCTGGCCAGCAACAAACTGTGGCCGTCCTCGTGTTGCAACCCTTCGCCGTTGAGGGTCGTCCTTCCCGCCGTGGCCCCCAGCAAGAATCCCTTGGCCCGAATATCCCCCGCCAGCCACATCTGATCCCCGATGCGCTGAAACCCGAACATGGAGTAATAAATGAACAAGGGGATCATGTTCACCCCCATGTTGGCGTAAGCCGTTCCGGCGGCAATGAAGGACGACATGGAACCTGCCTCGGTGATGCCCTCCTCCAAGATCTGACCGTCCCGGGTCTCGTGGTAGTAAAGCAGCGACTTGCTGTCCACCGGCTCGTACAGCTGACCCTTGGGGGAATAAATCCCGATTTCCCGGAACAAGGCGTCCATCCCAAAAGTGCGCGCTTCGTCCGGAATGATCGGAACGATATGGCGGCCGATGTCTTTGTTTCGCAGCAAATGACTCAGCAATCGCACGAAGGCCATGGTCGTCGAAACTTCCATGGTGCCGCTGCCCTTCAAGAACTCCCGGAAATCGGACAAGCCGGGCGTTTTCAGCGCGGGGGCCTTCACCTCGCGTTTCGGCAGGAAACCACCCAAGGCCTTCCTGCGCTCGATCACGTAGGCCGTCTCCGGGGCGTCGGCCGCAGGGCGGTAAAAAGGCGTGTCGACGATCTCCTCGTCGCTGATGGGGATGCCGAATCGGGCCCGGAATTCCCGAAGCTCTTTTTCATTCAGCTTCTTTTGCTGGTGCGAAATGTTGCGGCCTTCACCCGCCTCTCCCAATCCATACCCCTTGACGGTCTTGGCCAGAATGACCGTCGGCTGACCCTTGTGCTCCACGGCCGCCTTGAAGGCCGCATGGACCTTGCGCATGTCGTGACCGCCGCGCAGCAACTTCCGGATCTGGTCATCCGTCAGATGATTCACGAGCTTGAGCAACTCCGGATATTTCCCGAAGAAATGCTTGCGAGTGTAACTGCCCGGCTCGACGGAATACTTCTGGAAATCGCCGTCCACCGCCTCCTCCATCCGCTTCAGAAGCAATCCGGACTTGTCCGCCGCAAAAAGCGCGTCCCAATCGGACCCCCAGATCACTTTGATGACGTTCCATCCCGCCCCGCGGAAAGCGGCTTCCAACTCCTGAATGATCTTGCCATTGCCGCGCACGGGTCCATCCAGACGCTGCAAATTGCAATTCACAATCCAGGTCAGATTGTCCAAATGCTCCCGTGAAGCCAGGGTGAGCGATCCCAGCGTTTCCGGTTCGTCTGATTCGCCGTCCCCGACAAAAGCCCACACCCTCGGCTCGGGACCCTTGAGAAAACCTCGAGCCCGCATGTAACGCAGAAATCGGGCCTGATAGATCGACAGGATCGGCCCCAGCCCCATCGATACGGTGGGAAACTGCCAAAAATCCGGCATCAGGTAGGGGTGAGGATACGAGGACAATCCCCCTCCCTCCGCCAGTTCCTGTCGAAAATGCTGCAAATGCCGCTCGTCGAGGCGGCGCTCCAAGAACGCGCGCGCGTAATTTCCTGGCGTGGCGTGGCCTTGAAAATAAATCATGTCGGCGATGCGCCCATCATCACCGCCCCGGAAAAAATGATTGTAGGCCACCTCGTAAAGCGTCGCCGAGGAAGCGTAGGTGGAAATATGACCGCCCAAACCGCTGTGCTTTCGGTTGGCATTGACCACCATGGCCATCGCGTTCCACCTCATCAAACTCTTGATGCGAACCTCCAAACGCCAGTCGCCCGGATACTCGGGCTGCTCCCCCAGCGGGATGGTGTTCAAATAAGGCGTGCTGACCGGACGCGGCACCGGCACCCCGGCCAAAGTCATCCGCTCGGCAATGCCATGCAGGATGCGGGAGACTTGCTGCGGCTCGTGGTCCTTGAGCATCAAACTGAGCAGCGTCTCCATCGACTCAGCCAAACTTTGTCCGTTGACGCTCGCGAGGCGAGGGCCGCTCGAAGCAGCGGAAGATTCAGGCTTCGGTCTCAAGATTTGTTTCATCGCCCAGGTTCAAAAAGCGGGCTATTTAGGGGGCCAGTCTAGCACCTGTCACCATAAATCCAACCCCTTGCTCGTCCTCAACCTCAACTTATCCACCCCAGAACACAATCTTGCTCTGGACGAAGCGCTCCTCGAAGCGGTCAATTCGGGCGAACTTGAACCCGTCCTCCGATTCTGGGTTCCCGACCAAACATTCGTTGTCCTTGGATATTCCAATGACAAAACCAAGGAAGTTAACGTTACAGCCTGCCTTCATGACCGGGTTCCGGTTCTTCGAAGATGTTCGGGTGGGGGCACGGTCGTGATGTCGCGGGGTTGCTTGAATTATGCCCTCGTGCTTCGTATGGATCCCGGCGGCGAATGGCAGGATTTAGGCCATACCAACCGCAAGATCATGGAGTTCCATCGTGCTGCCGTTGAAAAACTCATCTCCGCCCCGGTTCAAGTGCAGGGCATCACGGATCTCACGTTGGACAATCTCAAGTTTTCTGGGAACGCGCAGCGCCGCCGCGCCGCGGCGCTTTTGTTTCACGGCACTTTCCTTCTTGATACCGACCTTGACCTGATTTCCAGGTATCTCGCCCACCCAAGTTCAGCTCCTGCTTATCGAGTGGATCGGCCTCATCAGGATTTTCTGACCAGGCTTCAGGTCTCCCCCGATCGCCTCTTGCAAGCGCTCTGCCAGTGTTGGTCGGCGCACGATCCCATGCCTGAATCTCGTGTGCCGTGGGTTCGCGTGCGCCAACTGCTCCGAGACCGGTATGAAGTCGCAGGTTGGCACGACCATCGCGAGATTCCTGCCTGAGGTTCGCGCCCCAGTGCGAAGCGGGGCGGGTTTGAAGTTTCAAGACCAAGGCGTGAGCGGCCGGTTCGAATCTCACGCCAAGGGCGCCAAGGTCGCAAACGAGGGAAAGGACCGCTACATATCCATGCCGCCGGTGATTTCCTCCGCAAAGGGGTTAACGACACATTACAAGGACGTCATGTGACGATCCGGCGGACCCTTCCTCGTCCGCGCAGGCCTTCCTTTGCGTCCTTTGCGTCCTTTGCGTGAGACCAACCTGGACCAACCTCACGCCAAGGTCGCAAAGGTCGCAAAGGAGGGGAAGGACGGCATCCATGAATCAATCATTGCGGCTTCGGAAAAGTTGACGGTTCCTCCCAAATGGTGCTCTCTTGCCGCTGTGATCTCCATGGCAAAGCTCCCCTTTCGAGCCGGTTCCCTTCCAACCTCCAGGTCCTTTTCGCTGGCGCTCCTTTTGACCCTCCTCCTGACCGCACCCCACGCCTTCGCTCAGAAGGTGCCCGTGATCGAAAAAACGCTGTCCAACGGCATGCGGCTGCTCATGCTCGAGCGGCGCGACAGCCCCACCATCTCGGGCGGCTGGGTGGTCCATGTGGGCAGCTCCAACGAACGACCCGGCATCACCGGCATTGCTCATCTTTTCGAACACATGATGTTCAAGGGATCCCCCCATATCGGCACCAAGGACGCCGCCAAAGACCGGGAAATCATGGAGGAACAGGAGCGCGTACGATCGTTGATGCGCGAGGAGGAAGCGAAAATGCGCACCGCCTACCGGCGCGGCGAGATCGATGATCTGCTCAAACCCGAAAATCAAACCGCCCGTTACAAGGAACTCGCAACCGAGTTCAAAAAACTCCTGGATGCCCAGCGCGAACTCCTCGTTAAAAACGAATTTGACCGCATTTACACCACCGCCGGCGCTTCGGGGATGAACGCCTCCACCTCCGCCGATGTCACCGTCTATTTTATCACCGTTCCCGCCAACAAAATGGAACTGTGGATGTGGATGGAGTCGGAGCGCCTCCTGCGCCCCGTCTTCCGCGAATTCTACGCCGAACGCGATGTCGTCTATGAAGAACGCCGCATGCGCACCGAATCCACCCCGCTCGGCAAATTTCAAGAGGCGCTCGAATCCATGTTTTGGGAATCTCATCCCTACCAGTGGCCGGTCATCGGGTGGCCCTCGGACATCGCCTCGATCTCGAAGGAGGAGGCTGACGCTTTTTTCGCCACCTACTACGCTCCGCAAAACATCACCCTGGTGCTGGTCGGCGATTTTGATTCCGCCCCGGCCGAAACTCTCGCCGAACGCTATTTTGGTCGGATTCCCCGCGGCAAAACGAAACCGCCGGAAGTCGTCACCCTGGAGGTCAAACAGCAAGCGGAAAAGCGGATGTACGCCGAGGCCGAGGCGAATCCCCAGGTCGATATGCTCTGGAAGACGGTTCCCTTCGGCCACCGCGACAGCTACGTGCTCGGAGTGCTTTCGCAACTGATGTCCACCCGCACCGGCCGGCTCTACAAAGGACTGGTCTTGGGTTCGAAGGTCGCCACGGACACCTACGCCTACCAGGATTCCCGCAAGTGGGCCGGCTTGTTCAACGTGGGGGGGGAAGCAAGCGAAGGCCGCAAACCCGAAGAAGTCGAAGCCGCGATCGAGGCGGAGCTCGATAAACTTCGCCACGAGAGAGTGCCCGACGAGGAATTGCAGAAGGTGAAGAATAACTTCGCCGCCGGGGAATATCGCAAGCTGGCCTCCAACTCCTCGATCCTCATGCAGTTGCTTTTCTACGATGGACTCGGCAATTGGCGTGAGATCAATGAGGCCGGCCCCCGCTACCAAGCCGTGACTTCGGAGGACATCCAAAACGCGGTGCGAAAATATTTCACGAAGGAGAATCGCACCGTCGCCGTCTATACACGCAAGCCGGGAGCCGCTCCTTCGGGTGATGAATCGAGCTTGACGCCGGAACAGCTGCCCATCCTCCGCCAGATGACGTCCGCCCTGCAGCAGGAGAAGGACTCCGGCAAGCTCCAACAACGGCTCAAGGAAATCGAAGAACGCATGGGGAAAACCGATCCCAAAAATCAACCGTTGCTGAAACTTTACCGGAAGCGCATCGAGCAGCGCCTGGCCGAATTGCAAAAACCTTAAGCCGCGATCGACATGAAAGCCCTTCTTTCCCTTGGCCTTGCTCTGGCAGCGGCACTCCAGCCCTGGACCCTGCGCGCGGCGGATCCGATTCCCAACCGACCCGAAAAGCTGGCCTTCCCCCCGCTTCGCTTCGAGCCCCCCAATCCCGCGGATTATCGAGTCGCCTTGTCATCCGGCCTGATCGCGTATCTTGTCCCGAATCGCGAGCTTCCTCTGGTCCAAATCACCGTGCTGGTTCGCACTGGCAAGTATGTAGAGCCTGAGGGCAAGGAGGGTCTTTCCTCGTTGGCCGGCTATCTCCTGTCGCGGGGCGGGGCCGGATCGCGCGACGCGCAGCAACTCGACGAACGTCTCGACTTCCTTGCCGCCCAACTCTCCACCAGTGTCGCCGAAACCCAAGGCAGTGCCAGTCTGAACCTCCTCACCAAAGATCTCGACGAGGGTCTTTCCATCCTGCGCGATGTGCTGGCCTCGCCCCGATTTCAAGAGGACCGCCTCACACTCCGCCGCGAACAACTGCTGCAAGAAATGCGGCAGCGCAACGACGATTCGTCCAGCATCGAAGCCCGCGAACGGCTGTTCCTCGCCTACGGGGACGCCTTCTGGGCCTCCAAACAAAGCACCTCCAACGCGGTAACCTCCATCACGCGGGCTGATTTGGAAACCTTTCATCGCCGTTGGTTTCATCCGGCCAACTTCGTGGTCGCGGCCAGCGGCGATTTCGACCGGCAGGACATGAGTGCCCGTCTGGAAAAACTCTTTGCCCAATGGCCGTTCCAAGGCGACAAAGCCCTGCCCGTTCCGGGCGACGGCCGCATGTCGCCACCAGGAGCTTATCTCGTCGATAAAGACGTCAACCAAGGCCGCGTGCTCATCTTTTTGCCCGGGATTACGCGCGAGAATCCTG
The DNA here is from genome assembly GCA_016871495.1 of Verrucomicrobiota bacterium. NCBI lineage: Bacteria > Pseudomonadati > Verrucomicrobiota > Verrucomicrobiota bacterium. The sequence continues at coordinate 37,908 of VHDF01000013.1, forward strand.
ACTTCTTTCCGGTCACCGTGATGAATGACATCCTGGGCGGAGGCGGGTTTACTTCGCGCATCATGAATCGGGTCCGCTCCGATGAAGGCCTCGCCTATTCTGCCTTCTCCTCTTTCACGGGAGGCGTCTATTATCCGCTTCAATTCATCGCCGGGTTCCAATCCAAGTCGCGCACGGTGACCTATGCGGCCTCCATCGTCCTGGATGAGATGTCCAAAATGGCGCGGGAATTGGTGGGGGAAGACGAGTTGGAAACCTCCCGGCGATCCTTCATCGACACATTCCCTCGGAGCTTCGCCAACAAAGCACAGGTCGCCTCCATCTTCGCCCAGGACGAATTCACCGGTCGCTACCAGAAAGAACCCGATTACTGGAAACAATATCGGAATCGCATCGCCAAGGTGACGACGGACGATGTCCGGCGAGTGGCGGGCCGATATCTCGACACGAATCAGGTCCGAATTCTGATCGTGGGCCAGCGCGAAGAGATTCTGAAGGGACATCCCGACCATGCCGTCCGGCTGGATCAACTGGCGGGGGGCAAAGTGAACCATGTTCCCCTGCGGGATCCCTTGACGATGAAACCTGTCGCCGCTCCCTAGGAAACGCGCAACAGTGAATTCCGATTTTCCTGCGCCGGGATCTTGACCAGGAGCGAGGCGCACTGAGGGAGCATGCCCTGGACATGGGCCTGTGACCGAAGTGCAACGATGCTCCAGGTCAAAAGAACCAGGGAGAGAACCGGAAGTCATGGTTGCCCGGTTCCTTAGCCCTCTGCGACCCCTACCAGGCTCGACGACGCTGTCGTGCCCAGGATTCGGGGTTGGCGCTCGTGCCTCACGCTACCCCCGGCTCATGGCGGACACCCCTCCGGGATGACCCGGGGTCGAGCAGATCAGTCCTTCTTGCGCTTGCGCTCGCGCTGGATTTCTCCGGCCAGGAAAAGGATCAGTCTTTGCAGCCGGTTTTCGACGTCGATGGTTTCGAGGATGACCTGACGTTCGATCGGGTGCGGGAGCAAGGCGCAGGAAACGAGATCCACCAGTTGATCCGGATCATTCATCGCCGCCAATTGGCCCACGGCTTCGCGCAGCGAACGTGTCGCCAGTTGATCCGTCTTGCCCACCTCCGACTTAAGATCTCCAACGTGCTTGACCAGTTGAATGGGAAGCTGGAATCCCAATTTGAGGCGTTCTGAAACCAGATCAAGGACCTGATCGGTCAGCATCTGAGCCCGTGATCCGTCGGCCGGCACGGGTTGGAGTGGGAAAACTTGTTGCAAACGATAGGGCTTGTAACGCAGCACCTTGCCCAATTCCACCCGGCTGAGTCCCTGAAGAATCAGATTGGACGTTCCGTCCTTGTGCTGCACGGAAGCCCGGATCAGGCCGATCCCCGCCACGCGGGAAGGGGTTTCCCGCTTCCCGCCATACTTGCGCAACGCAACACAAAACATGCGGTGGGAAGCCAGAACATCCTCCAGCATGGCCCGATAGCGAGGCTCAAAAATGTAGAGCGGAAGCATTGCTTGGGGAAACAAGATGGCGTTGGGCAACGTCATCACGGGCACTGCTTCAGGCAATTCCATAGCCGCAATTTAGGTGAGGTCAGTCCCTTTTCAAGCCCTCACTTTGGCGATGTTGGAGTGATAAATCATCGCCTGCGCCTGTTGCTCGGACTCAGACCGAGCGACAACTGGCGTGGTGTCCCTGGCCAGTTCGGACGGATCTTTTGACAGACTCGCCGTTCACGGCGAAAGTGGGGAAAGAATGAAGATGGAACTCATCGCCTTGTGCGACGCGGCCACGGTCTCGGGCGGCAAGCTCAATGTGCTCGGCGCCTTCGATACGATTCAGAGCAGTACCTTCCCCGTGGTGCATCCCCAATGCGCCCTCGCGTTGCGCCTCCGCTTCAGCCGCCTTGAAGAGGGCAGACATCGCATCGGCATCTGCATCACCGATGCCGATGGACGCCCCATTCTTCCCCCCATCGACGGCGCATTGGATGTCGAACTTACGGGGGACGAGGAGTCGGCAGCCATGAATTTCGTCATCAACATCCATCAACTGAAGTTTGAGAACGCCGGGGCCTTCTCCATCAACCTGAGCATCAACGACCGGCACGAAGCCTCTCTTCCCCTTTTCCTTAAAGAGAAATCCAGCCGGGAATCTTGAGCGCCACGGCGGCGAAGGCCGCTGCCAGAACATCGTCCATCACCACGCCCCATCCCTTGGGCAACGCCTGGGACCAGCGAATCGGCCAAGGCTTCCAAATGTCGAATAGCCTGAACAGGGCGAACGCAGAGAGAGTCGTCACCACTCCATTGGAGGTCACCCACCACCCGGATTGAAAGCGGTCCAGACCGGTTCCTTCCCAGAGGAGTCCGGCAAAACAGATCGGCACCGCCACGACTTCATCCAGGACGACGGAACCGGGATCCTTTTGTCCCATCAACTCTTCGGCGCGTCCACAGACCCACACCGCCGCCGCGACACTGCCCAGGATCACACCCCCAAACCAGCCCACGGAGGGCAGTTGAAGCAAGGCCACCGCCCACGCCATCCCCACCACCGTTCCCATCGTGCCGGGCGCCACCGGGGAACGCCCGGCCCCGAAGCCCTGCGCCAGCCACAACACCCAGCGATCCACTCCGCGCCTCGTCCCCTCTTCGGGTTTCATTCTTTCCCTGCTAGTTCATCGCCTTGAGGCATGAAGAACGGGCTTCCCTCCAGGGCCCCACTCGGGGCTAGAGGTCATCCAAATAAATCCCGCGATTGAGCCACAGGTAAAGCACGCCCGAGACGAAGGTCAGCACCACCGCCACCCACTTCGAGAGTTCGGTAAACCACTCGACCCAGGGTCCACCCCACAAAGAAAACCCGAAAACCGCGGCTCCGACGGCTCCCCACTCTTGATAACTCGAGAGCACGAGCACGGAGATGATGGCCACGATTTGACTGATGGTCTTGTGCTTTCCGAAGCCTTCCGCCGCGAGCACCACGTGTTTCGAGGCCGCCAACAGCCGCAACCCGGTGATCGCGAGCTCCCGAGCCACGATCACCACCACCATCCAGGCGGGCATATAACCACGCTCGACGAAGGCAATGAAAGCAGAGCAAGTCAGGATCTTGTCCGCCAGTGGATCCATCAAAATGCCAAAGTTGGTGATCAACCCGCGCGACCGCGCCAGACGTCCATCGAAGTAATCCGTCATCCCCGCGGCGCAAAAAAACACGAGGGCGACGGTTTGATGCCGCGGAAAATCCGCAAACATCGCTCCGAGGAACCCCGCGGTAAGCACGAAGCGCGAAAGGGTGAGTTTGTTCGGCAGGTTCATGCGCCCGCGCCATCGGCCATTTCCGCAAACAAATCATAGTCCGAATGCCCTGTGACCTTGACCTGGGCGAAGTTCCCGGGCTTCTGCCCTCCTTTCACATACACTCGACCGTCGATGTCCGGCGCGTCGCTCCCGGAACGCGCCACCGTCCAGGCACCCCGCCCCGCGCTGCGCGCTCCCTCCGCCCGAATCAGCCCGTGTTCCCAGGATCGAATCCCCGCGCCTTCAAGTTCGCCCGGCTTCGCCGGACCTTCCAACAACACCCGCACGATCTTGCCCACCTGCGCCCCGGACAGCTCTCGGGAAATCTTTCGCTGCTCCGCCATCAAGGCGTCGCGCCGGCGATGCTTGATCGCTTCCGTCACGTGCCCCTTCATCCCCCCGGCCCGGGTGCCCTCTTCCTTCGAATACGCAAAAACTCCCAGACGCTCAAAACGAATGCGCCGCACAAACTCCAGGAGCGATTCGAAATAAGCCTCCGTCTCACCCGGAAATCCCACGATAAACGTCGTGCGCAACGCAATGCCCGGAATTCCGGACCGGATGCGCGCAATCAAATCCTCGATATAAGCCCGGCTCGTCTCGCGCCGCATGCGCTCCAACATCGCGTCGTGGATGTGCTGCAAGGGCATGTCCACATACCGAGCCACCTTGCCGCACTCGGACAGGGTTGAAATCAGTTCATCGGTCCAATGCGCCGGATGCGTGTAAAGCAGCCGAACCCAAAAGTCCCCGCGCAGCGCCTGGAGTTCACGCAACAAACTGCACAGCGTCGTGGCACCCTCGGGCAACTCCAACGACGCTTTGCGAAAACGATCCGGCGCCGCGATGGATCCCTCCCTCCGCGGACGCAAATCAAGGCCGTAATACGTGGAGTCCTGGGAAATCAGGTTCAGCTCCTTCACCCCCTCCCGAATCAATTGCCGGGCCTCGGCGACAACGTCCGCCTGGGAACGGCTGCGGTGGCTGCCCCGCATCCTCGGGATGATGCAAAAACTGCAGGGATGATTGCAGCCTTCCGCAATCTTGACATACGCGAAATGCGAAGGCGTCAAACGGAACCGCGGCGTTTGATAATCCGGAACGTAAGTCGGACGCACCGTCACATCCACGGACGGCGGCGCCGGGGCGGTTACCACGGTGCGCGTCTTGCCAAACTTTTCGGTCCCTCTCAGCGAGGCAGCGCCCTCATGCGCGTCTTCGCGGGGAACCTCCAACTCGGCACGGGACAAAGCCCGGGAAAGCGCTTGCTTGCGAGCCCGGCGCGGATCACTTGACGGAGGCGGTTTCTTCAACCGTCGCGCTCGATTCTCCATCGCTTCCCGCACCACCCTTCCCACTTGGGCAACCTGATCAATCCCCATGAACGCGTCCACTTCGGGAAGCAATTGAGGCAGCTCCTCGCGGAAACGTTGCGGCAAACATCCCGACACGACCAGTCCCTGACCGCGGTGCGAAGCCTCGCGCACCGCCGACGATTCAAGAATCGCGTCCACGCTTTCCTCCTGCGCGGTGTCGATAAAAGAGCACGTGTTGACGATGACCACATCCGCCGTTTCCGCGTGATTGGTGATCTCCATGCCTTCCTTCAGCAAAGAGCCGAGCATGATCTCGGCATCCACCAAGTTTTTGGCGCAGCCAAGCGAAATGAGACCCACTTTGACCGAAGGTTGTTTCAGCACAGGTCAGGCAGGGTACGCGGGGGAGCCGAAGGACTTCAATCACACAGTGTAGCCCCAAGACCCCAGCGGTGCATCCCGATGTTGCCGGTGATGGAGGTAGGGCGCGTCCGTCCCGGCGCGCCGCCGGAGCATGATGTTTTGCATCCAGTGGGCGGCGGGCTGGGACAGGCCCGCCCTACCAACAACATCGGGATACACGGAGACCCCAGAGCACGGGTTTGGAAATCCCGGGTAACACTCTCCCCGCCGTGCGAACTCGCTTGGCATTTGCAAAAGCGTGCCCGTAGGCTCGCCCAATGAACTCCAGCCATCCTCGGTCGGTGAGCGCTTCCTGGCGGAAGCCCTTCGAAGAGACCGAACTCCGCGCCTGGGCCGCGGGCCTGCGCGAACAACTCGGTCCCCACCGCCCCTCGCTCGGCCTCGTGTTCATGACCCCGGGCTACTTCGACCAAGCGCGTGACATCCTCGAAATCCTTCGCCTTCACGCCCAAATTCCCGTCCTCGCCGGCTGTTCGGGCGCTTCCCTGATCGTCAATGAGGACGAACTCGAGGATCAGGACGCCCTCGTGCTCGGACTTTACTCGCTCCCCGGTGCGGAGTTGCGCACGACTCGCTTCACTCAAGAAGACGTCGAAGCGAGCGCTGAACCCGACTCCTGGCCGCGGCACACCGGCGTGTCCCCGGCGGAAACGAACGGCTGGCTGGCCTTCGCCGACCCGTTCCACATGGATGCCGAGGCATGGCTGCGCGGATGGAACAGCACCTACGCTCCCAAGGCCATCTTGGGCGGACTGGCCAGTGGCAACTTCTCAGACCAGCGGACCCAGGTTTATCTCAACGGGGATGTCTTCGAAGAGGGTGGGGTCGGCGTGTCCTTCGGTGGGGCCATCGGAATCCACGGCGTCATCAGCCAGGGCTGCACCCCGATCGGAGAAACCTGGACCATCACCGACACCGACCGCCATATCATCAAAACCATTGCCAATCGCCCCGCCTATCAGGTGTTGGTGGACACGTTCCAATCGCTGTCGAATGCCGAACAAGCCAAAGTCCGGGGCAATCTATTCGTCGGATTGGTCATCAACGAATACTCCGAGGAATTCCAACGCGGCGATTTCCTGATTCGCAATCTGATCGGGACCGACCCCGCGTCCGGTTCCATCGCGGTCGGCGCTTACCCGCGACGCGGCCAAACGCTTCAATTTCAAAAACGCGACGCGAACGCCGCCACGGAGGATCTCGGACTCCTGCTCGACCGCGCGGGACAAGACCTCGAAGGTCAGCCGATCTACGGCGCCTGCCTTTGTTCGTGCAACGGGCGAGGCACCAAACTTTTTGGTTCCTCCAGCCACGATGCCGCCATGATCCAGAAAAAACTGGGGCCCCTGGGAGTCTCGGGATTTTTCTGCAACGGCGAAATCGGCCCCGTCGGCAACCGTAATTTTCTGCACGGCTATACCGCCTCCATCGCGCTCTTCGTTTCCCGCCCCACCCTGCCCGCTTCGCCTTGATCGTCCACGAACTGGAATCCATTGTCCGTCGCATCAACCCCGCCGCTCTCTTCCCTCAACGGCCCGGATCCATCGAGGTGGAGCTAGGGTCGGGAGACGGCTCGTTCCTGATCGAATACGCGCGAGCCCACCCGGAAAAAAACTTCCTCGGAATCGAGCGGCTGCTGGGGCGGGTGCAAAAGACCGCTCGCAAGTCGGCTCGAGCCGGGCTGGACAACGTCCGGCTCATCCGGCTTGAAGCGGGATATTTTTTGGAATGGATGCTTCCTCTCGAGTCCATCGACACCCTGCACGTGTACTTTCCGGATCCATGGCCCAAGAGGAAACACCGCAAGTACCGGCTTATCAACGAGCGATTTCCCGCCCTGGCGGACCGTGTGCTCCTCGACCGAGGCTGCCTTCACCTGCGCACCGATCACGCCGACTACTTTGAGCAAATGACGCAGGTCATGCGCGAAGCCCCCTGCTTCGAACCGATCGCTCCGCCCCTCGACCTCACCCGATGGGTCACCGATTTCGAAGCGGGTTTCATGGCGCAAGGATTGCCCATTTACAGGGCCTCCTATCGCAAGCTCAAACTTCAAAATCAAACGGCCGCCTGACCCGGTGCATCCAGAGGTCTTCGGTGACCGGGTTGTCGTGGTCACGCAGACAGTCCTGTCTGCTGTGGCGCAGGCTGCCCGACCTACGGAGCGACGAAGGAAACCCGGCGCGTGGAGAGCATGGAAGGGCCTGGAGGCCTGAAACCCGCACACCCCGGGTATGGGCACCTGCGACCATGGGATGATCCATGGGATCGAAGAGAATGCTCCCCGGCTTAAAATCGCGGACGGTTGATGGAGTCTCTAGCCCGAGGACTTTTCGAAGCGGTCGAGATTCATGACCTTGGTCCACGCTGCCACAAAATCCTTCACGAATTTCTCGCCGGCATCGGCGCTGGCATAAACTTCCGCCAAGGCCCGAAGTTCGGAGTTGGATCCGAAGACCAGATCAACCCGCGTGCCAGTCCAACGAAGCTCTCCCGTCTTCCGGTCGCGACCTTCGAACACGTCAGGATCCCCGGCGGAAGGCCTCCACTCCGTGCGCATATCGAGGAGATGGACGAAATAATCGTGGCTCAAGGTTCCGGGACGCCGCGTGAGGACTCCGTGCTTCGACTGCCCGAAGTTCGTGTCCAACACCCGCATGCCCCCGATCAATGCCGTCATCTCGGGCGCGGTCAGGGAAAGCAATTGAGCCCGGTCCACCAGGAGTTCCTCCTCCCTGAGGGTGTATTTCCCTTTGAGATAATTCCGGAATCCATCCGCGATCGGCTCCAGCACGGCGAAGGATTCAACATCGGTCTGTTCCTGGGATGCATCCGTGCGTCCGGGCGAAAACGGCACGATCACGGTATGCCCCGCATGCTTGGCGGCAAGCTCAATGCCAGCGGCTCCCCCCAGCACGATCAAGTCTGCCATCGAAACCTGTTTTCCGGCCTTCTGAGCGCCCTTGAACTCCTGCTGGATGGCCCCGAGGGCCTGAAGCACTTTGGCCAGACGGGGCGGTTCGTTGACTTCCCAATCCTTCTGCGGTGCCAGGCGGAGCCTCCCCCCGTTGGCGCCTCCGCGCTTGTCCGAACTGCGGAAGGTGGACGCGGATGCCCACGCGACCGAGACGAGCTCCGCCACCGACAATCCCGCCGCCAGAATCTTGCTCTTCAGCCACGCCACGTCATCGGCGTCGATCAAGGGGTGTTTGGCCTTGGGGATCGGGTCCTGCCAGAGCAGATCCACCTGGGGCACTTCGGGTCCGAGGTATAACGAGCGTGGTCCCATGTCGCGGTGCGTCAACTTGAACCACGCTCGGGCAAAGGCGTCGGCAAATTGATCCGGATGCTCCAGGAATCGCCGGGAGATTTTCTCATACGCCGGATCGAATCGCAGCGCCAGATCGGTGGTGAGCATGGAGGGCGTGACGCGCTTGGAGGCGTCATGGGCATGAGGCACGGTATCCGCGCCCGCGCCCCCTTTCGGTCTCCACTGCTTCGCTCCCGCGGGACTCTTGGTGAGTTCCCATTCGTAGCCGAACAGGTTCTCAAAGTAATTGTTGCTCCAACGTGTGGGAGTGGTGGTCCAGGTCACCTCCAAACCACTGGTGATGGTGTCGCTCCCTTTCCCGGTTCCGAAACTGTTCTTCCAGCCCAAGCCTTGTTCCTCCAGCCCGGCCGCTTCGGGTTCGCGGCCGACATGGGAGGCAGGAGCCGCCCCATGGGTCTTGCCAAACGTATGCCCGCCAGCGATGAGGGCGACGGTTTCTTCGTCATTCATCGCCATCCGGCCAAAAGTCTCGCGAATGTCGCGCGCGGCGGCGATCGGATCCGGATTCCCGTTCGGCCCCTCGGGGTTGACATAGATGAGTCCCATTTGGACTGCGCCCAGTGGTTTCTCGAGGTCGCGGTCCCCGGAGTAGCGCTTGTCCCCCAGCCAGGTCGTCTCGCCTCCCCAATAAACGTCGAGATCGGGCTCCCAGACATCCGCCCGGCCCCCGCCAAAGCCAAAAGTTTTGAACCCCATGGTTTCCAGGGCGACGTTGCCGGCCAGAATCATCAGGTCGGCCCAGGAAATCCGGCGGCCATATTTCTGCTTGATGGGCCAGAGCAATCGCCTCGCTTTGTCGAGGCTGACGTTGTCTGGCCAACTGTTGAGCGGTGCAAAACGCTGCTGACCGCGCCCTCCCCCGCCCCGCCCATCGCCGGTCCGGTAGGTTCCGGCACTGTGCCACGTCATGCGAACGAACAACGGACCGTAATGTCCAAAATCCGCCGGCCACCAATCCTGGGAATCGGTCATCAAGGCCGCGAGATCCTTCTTCAATCCGGCGTAGTCCAGCTTCCCGAACTCCACCGCGTAGTCGAAATCTTCCCCCATGGGATCCGATTGGGAAGAATGCTGCCGCAAGATATTCAGCTTCAGTTGGTGCGGCCACCAGTCGCGATTGGAGGTTCCCCCTCCGGTTGGATGTTGCGGACTTTTGCCTGTAAAGGGGCACTTGCTGGATTCATTCATAGTCGTGCCAAGGGGTGTATGACAAAATCCAAAGGAGGGCCAGAACGGAATCAAGCCACCGGATCACAGAATCAGGCGACAGGAAATTCCGTTGACCCGTATCCGAAGCGGCGAGTAGCTTCCTCCCCTTAATTTTCTAGAAGAAAAGTATGTTTTCAAGCATTCGGCGTCATCAGAGGTGGCTGTGGATCGTGGTCAGCTTCTTCGTCATTATCAGCTTCGTGGTTTACTTCAGCCCGAATGTGGGGTTCGGAGGGCCCGACTCTCAGGGAGGCGAAATTGCCCTCGGTACCATCGACGGCAAGACCATCCAGCGCGGGGATTACGTCCAAGCGCTCAATGAAGCCCGCTTGCGTTATCGCATGTACAATGGCGAATGGCCCAATGATTCGGCGCGCACCCGCCAGATGGGATTTGATCTGGAATCGGAAACGCAATCCCGCCTGGTCATGCTGGCCCGCGCCCGGGAACTCGGGATTTCAGCCGACGATGACGCCGTGGCGGAATGGATCACCACCAGCTTCCAGGACAAAGACAATCCAGGCTCGAAGGTGGAGCGATATAACCAGTTCGTGGCCACCGTGCTCAAGCCGGCGGGTTATTCCTCGTCTGATTTCGAGCAGTTCGTCCGCCATGAACTCGCCGTTCAGCATTTGGTATTCCTTGGCGGTTTGAGCGGGCGCCTCGTCACGCCTCAGCAAGCCGAGTCGAAGTACCGCGAAATGAACGAAGAGATTGAAACCGAGGCGGTCTTTTTCTCCGCCTCAAATCACATCGCCTCGGTCAACATCACGCCCACTGCCCTCGAACAGCATTTCACCAACAACATGGCAGCCTATCGCATCCCGGAGCGTTTGATCGTGCATTACGTCCAATTCGACGCCTCCAATCACGTGGCCGCCGCGGAAGCCCAAATGGCTGCCAGCACCAATCTCGCCGCCAGCATCGACCAACTCTATGCTCAACGCGGCCCATCCGCTTATCCCGATCCCCAGGGCAACCCCCTGCCCGCCGCCGAGGCCAAAAACCGCATTCGCGAGGAGTTCCGCTCCGAACTTTCCATGCGGGAAGCCCGCCGCGCTGCCGCCGCATTTGCGGAAGAACTTTTTTCCGCTCAACCCGCTGAGGCCGCTCAACTGTCCCGCCTTGCAGCCGCCAAAGGCATCCCGCATCAACTGACGGCGCCGTTTGACCGAAGCGGCCCGATGGAAACCTCTGATCCCTTCGTCATCGCCCGCGCGGCCTTCAACCTCACCCCCGAGGAACCGTTCTCCAATCCCCTGGTGGGCCAGGAAAAGGTCTATGTTCTGGCCTTGGAGAAAAAGATTCCAAGCGAGCTCCCTTCCTTCGATCAGGTCAAAGCCCGAGTCACCGAGGATTACAAGAACCGCCAGGCCCTCGACGCGGCCCGCGTCACCGGCACCGGTTATCAAACCACCCTCAGCAACGCATTGGCCCACGGCAAGAGCTTCTCCTCCGCCGTCGCCGGCCCCTATGTCGCCTATATGAAGCTCCCCGCGTTCTCCCGCAATACCCGTTCCCTTCCCGACGTGGAACGTAAAGCCAGCCTTTCGCAATTGAAGGACGTTGGCTTCGCGCTTGCACCCGGAAAATCGAGCGCCTTCACCCAAACTCGGGAGGGAGGTTTCATCCTGCACCTCGTCGCTCGCAAGCCCGTGGACGAGGCCAAAATGAAAACTGAACTCGCCGAGTTCACCCGCAATCTTCAACGCACGCACCAATACGACGCCTTCAACGAGTGGTTCCGCAAGGAACGGGAAAAGCTGGTGCTCCCTGCCTCCTCGCAGCAACGCGCCGCGACCCAGTAACCACCCGCCGCTCACCCCTGCTGCCATGGCGCGCCGCGGCCAGGCGATGTCCACCGCGACCCCATCTCCCATCAAACTCTCCTCACCCGCCACCGGTGAGTTTTGGGAAATTCCCGTCCTTTACGAGGACAACGACCTCCTGGCCCTCGATAAACCCGCCAACCTTCTCGTTTCGCCGGACCGCTACGATCCTCAGCGGCCCAACCTGATGGGTTTGCTTCACCGCGACATCGCCCGCGGAGCTCCGTGGGCCAAACAACGATCCCTCGCCTATCTTTCCAACGTCCACCGGCTCGACTTCGAAACCACCGGCGTGTTGCTTCTGACTCGCTCCAAAAGCACCCTGATCCATTTGGCCAACCAGTTTGGCAACCAGACGCCCATCAAGGAGTACCTCGCTCTGATCCAGGGTCCTCCCGCGGAGTCCTCCTTCGTGGTGGACCAAAAAATCGCGCCCTTCCCTGGACGTCCAGGCCATATGCGCGTTGATCCGAAACACGGCAAAAGGTCTCGCACGGAGTTTTTCACCCTGGAGAGCTTTCGAGGTTACACGTGGATGAAGGGCCTGCCCCGCACCGGCCGAACCCATCAACTGCGCGTTCATCTGGCTTTTCTCCGCCATCCCATCGTCGGGGATCGCATGTACGGGGGCCGTCCCCTGCTGCTCTCCAAACTCAAGCCCGGCTATCGGCTCAAGTCGGATCGAACCGAGCGTCCCTTGCTCCAACGCGTTTCCCTCCACGCCAGTCGATTGACGGTGATACACCCGGTCACCTCGGAAACGATCACCATCGCATCTCCGCTGCCCAAGGATTTAAGAGTGGCGTTGAAGTACTTGCGTCAATTTGCCGCCCTTTCCACCCCGCCGAACCGCCCTCAAAGGTCAGCCCTGCCGGGCGATGGCCTTGATCAAACGGACGGCGATGAATCCGGCACCGATCAACAATAACGCGCCCGAAGCCCGGGAAATCTTCAAGAGCGTGCTCGCCGAGAACTGCCCGCGCTTTCTCGCAACCCCGTAACTCAAGAGCGTGAACCAGCAAACGGTTCCGCACCCGACGCCCCCGACAAAGGCCGATTTGCTCAAGAGGTTGTTGTCCACCCACTGATTGGACAGAAATGCGGCGGTGAGCGTGATCCAGAAAAACAAAACCGCCGGATTCCCGAGCACCCGCACGAAACCCACCATGAACGCGGTGTGAGGATGCAGCTTTTCCTCGATCATCCGCTCGCTTTTCGACGCCGGCGCAATCGCCTGAACCCGGAGATACTTGAATCCCATAACGGCCAGGAGAAGGAAACTCGCCAGTTCCATGGAAGCGCGCATCAGCCGCGAATCGAACAAGCTCCCGAACCCGGCCACACTTGCTCCGCAATAAATCATCTCCATCAAGCAAGCGCCCAACCCGATCAGCCATCCCTTGAGAAAGCCGTGCTTCGCTCCCTCATTCAGGATCGTAACGTTAATCGGCCCCACCGGAACGGACCCCAAGAAGCCGCTCACTGCCCCTGTCGCGATCGAAATGGCAAGTTGAACCAGTGGTTCCATCCCCCCTTGTGAACCGCCCCTAACCCGGCGGATCGGCTCCTTCCTCCTCTTCCTCCTCTTCAATACCCCGAATGATCTGGCGCGACATTCGCGGCCGCACCAGGCCATAAATGAGATAACTCGTGAACAAGACGGGCAGGATCACCGGCAGCACCAGATTGCGCAGGATCATCAACGAACCGATGAAAAGTATCGCCGTCACCGTCTTGGCGAAGGGACGCCGCGCGCGCAAATCGAGCTTCTTGAAAGACGGGTATTTCACCTCGCTGACCATCATGAAGGATAAAAAAAGCAGCAGGCAGGGCAGCACGTACCGCCAAGCCCCGGTGCGATACCCCCGTTCATCCCACCACATCATGAATAAAGTCAGCGAGGCGACCAAGCCGGCCGCGGCGGGAATCGGGAACCCCATGAACTCGCTCCCGCCTCCTCCCCCCGGCATGTTGGCCAGGCAATTGAACCTCGCCAACCGGAGCGCGCCGCAGATCAAGTAAATGGACGCAATGAACCAACCGACCTCCTGCTGGTTCAAAAACACATCCTTAAGCACAATGCGGTGCACCAAAAACGCCGGCGCAACTCCAAAGGAAACCAGATCGGCCAGGGAGTCCAATTCACGGCCAAAAGGACTCTCGTTGCCACCCATTCTGGCCACACGCCCGTCCAATAAATCAAAAATGCAGGCCAACAGAATGAAAAACAGGGCGACACGAATCGTATGATTGAAATCGGGGGATCCCTCGTTCGCCTCCACAATGCGCGTCAGGGCAATGAAGCCGCAAAACAGGTTCCCCGAGGTCAACAGGTTCGGCAGAAAATAAATGCGTAGCCTCGGCGGTTGGCCGGGCTCGCCTTGACTGATCTCGGGTGTCATTCCCTGCTCCTTTGACCTCAGGCCCGCTCAGCCACGATCGTTTCGCCCCCCCTGACTTTCTGCCCGAGCACCGCCGTGACGCGGCAAGCCAGCGGTAGATACAAGTCCACGCGTGATCCAAATTGAATCAAACTGATGCGCTCACCGCGTCCCGTGGCATCCCCGGGCCGGACCCATGGGAGAATGCGCCGCGCGATCAACCCCGCAATGAGCCGCAACGCGACCTTTTCCCCGGCGGCTTCACTGGACTCTATGCCCACCAGGACGTTCTCGTTGTGCAAAGCCGACTCGGCCTTCAAGGCATTCAAGTATTGTCCCGGCGTGTGGCGCACGAGCGAAACCTTGCCCGCCACCGGAGCTTGCTGCACATGCACGTCGACCACCGACAAAAAGATCGAGATCCGGCGGCAGCGCCCGCCCAAAAAGACAGGCTCCTCCGTCTCATCAATCACATCCACCGTGCCGTGGGCGGGGCTCACAATGGCTTTGGGATCGGACGGCACCACGGCTTCCGGATCACGAAAAAAGTTGATCACGAAAACCACGAAGAAAACCCACAGGCCCGCGAGCAACCCGAGCAGAACCCCCCCTCCCTTCAGGACATAATTCAACGCCCCGGCCGCCAGCAGAAAGACCAGGACGCTCGCAAGGATCATCCGACTGCCCGCCTTCGCCGCCTTGCCGCGATGCTTCATGCGCGGATTTTGGTCAGACTTGCCGAAGTTGGAAAGCGCGGATTCAACCGGATCTCTGGAGCGGTCATCCGACGATGGATGCGCCCGGGTTCATCAGGGGTGCGCACCATGACCGCGAATGGGATGGAAAGCGGACGGTCGTTTCAATACCGGTAGTGCTCGGGCTTGTAAGGACCCTCCATGGCGACCCCCAAATACTCCGCTTGTTTCCTGGAGAGCTTGGTCAATTTCACCCCGATCTTCTCGAGGTGCAGCCGGGCCACTTCCTCATCCAGCTTCTTGGGCAACCGGTAAACGCCCACCTTGTAGGCGTCCTTGTTCTTCCATAGATCCAGTTGCGCGAGCACCTGGTTCGAGAAGGAGTTGGACATCACGAAACTCGGATGGCCAGTGGCGCATCCCAGGTTCACCAGCCTGCCCTCAGCCAGAATGAAAATGCTGCGGCCTCCGGAAAACGTGTACTTGTCGTACTGGGGCTTGATGGTGGTCTTGACCACACCCTTCGCGCCGTTCAACCGGTCCATCTGAATCTCGTTGTCGAAATGACCAATGTTGCAGACGATCGCCTGATCCTTCATTTGCTGCATGTGATCAAGGGTGATCACATCGCGGTTGCCCGTCGCCGTCACATAGATGTCGGCCTTGCCCAGGGTGTCCTCAAGGGTCGTGACTTCGAAACCCTCCATGGCGGCCTGCAACGCGTTGATCGGATCAATCTCGGTCACGATGACGCGCGCGCCAAACCCTCGCAGGGAATGCGCGCTGCCCTTGCCCACGTCGCCGTAGCCGCAGACGACCGCCACCTTGCCAGCCACCATGACATCCGTCGCTCGCTTGATCCCGTCCGCCAGGGATTCGCGGCACCCGTACAAGTTGTCGAATTTGGACTTGGTGACCGAATCGTTGACGTTGATGGCAGGCACCAGGAGTTGACCTGCCTCCAGCATCTGGTAAAGCCGATGAACACCGGTGGTGGTTTCCTCAGACACCCCGCGCCACCCTTTCACCACCTCGTGCCAAAAACCCGGGCGTTCCTTCGCCACGCGCTTAAGCAAATTCTTGATCACCTGCTCCTCGTGCGAAGCGCTCGCGCTCTGCACCCAGCCGTCCCCTGCCTCAAGCTGATAGCCTTTGTGGATCAGGAGCGTCACGTCGCCTCCATCGTCGACCACCAGTTGCGGACCCCGGTTCCCCGGGTGGGAAATGGCGTCGAGGGTGCAGTCCCAGTATTCCTCCAGTGTCTCGCCCTTCCACGCAAACACGGGCACCCCCGCCTTTGCGATGGCCGCAGCCGCGTGGTCCTGCGTGGAGAAAATATTGCAACTGGCCCAGCGGACGGATGCGCCAAGGGCCACCAGCGTCTCGATCAACACGGCCGTCTCAATGGTCATGTGCAGCGATCCCGTGAGGCGGACACCGGCCAGCGGTTTGGCAGCGGCGTATTTCTCGCGAATGGACATCAGGCCGGGCATTTCGCGCTCGGAGACCTCGATGGTCTTCCGGCCCCAATCGGCCAGGGACAGGTCTTTGACTTTGAAGTCAGCTGGTTGAGCCGACTTGGCGGAAGCTTTGCGGGAAGGGGAGAGTTTGATGGCAGGCATAGCGGAGAGGAATGTTAAAGATTTCGGTGGAATTCAAACAACTAGCGCACCGCCTTTTGCAGCGCCTTGACTTTATCGGTGCGCTCCCAGGTGATGCTGGCCAAATCGTCGATCTTCCCGAAGTGGCCGTAGTTCGTGGTCTTCGAGTAAATGGGACGGAGCAGATGGAGCTGCCGGACCAAGTCGGCGGGCTTGAAACTAAACACTTGGAGGGCGGCCTCCGTGATCACTTCATCCGTCAAACCTTCGCGCGCCGTGCCGAAGGTGTTGACGTAGACACTGACCGGGTCGGGATATCCGATGGCATAGGCGAACTGGATCTCGGCGCGGCGCGCCAATCCGGCCGCCACGATGTTCTTGGCCACGTACCGCCCCATGTAGGCGGCGCTGCGATCCACTTTGCTCGGGTCCTTGCCCGAAAACGCCCCGCCACCGTGCCGTCCGAATCCGCCATAGCTATCGACAATGATCTTGCGCCCCGTCAAACCCGTGTCGCCCTGGGGACCGCCGGTCACAAAGCGTCCCGTCGGATTAATCAGGAACAGCGTGTCTTTGCGCAGCATCTCCTGGGGCAGCACCTTTTTGATCACCTCTTCGATGCAGAACTCCTCGATCACACGGTGTTTGACGCTGGCCGCGTGCTGCGTGGAAATGACCACGTTGGAAATGGAAACGGGCTGATCGTCTTCATACACCACCGAGACCTGGGATTTGGCGTCCGGACGCAGCCAAGGCGCGCGTTTTCCCTCCTTCCGGATCCGCGTCAACTCGCGCCCCAAGCGATGCGCAAACATGATCGGAGCCGGCATCAGCTCCGGGGTCTCGTCACTCGCATAACCGAACATCAACCCCTGGTCCCCAGCCCCCTGCTCGGCCTTTTTCTTGCCCTGGGCGGCGCGCGCGTCAACGCCTTGAGCGATGTCCGGCGATTGCTGGGTGACGATGACGTTCACGAACACCTTGTCGGCGTGGAAAACGTCGTCCTGGTTCACGTAGCCGATGCCGCGGATGGCCTCGCGCGTGATCTGGACATAATCCAAACGCGCCTGGGTTGTAATTTCGCCCCCAACGACCACGATGTTGGACTTGGCGTACGTTTCGCAGGCCACGCGGCTGAATTTGTCCTGGGCTAGGCAAGCGTCCAGCACGGCATCGGAGATAGTGTCACAGACCTTGTCGGGATGGCCTTCACCAACCGATTCCGAGGAAAAAATGTACTTTTTGCTCATCAGAAATGGGGGCCACACCATGCGGCCAACGTCATATTGACGTATCTGGATATGAAGATATATAGTGTTCGTCGGCAGTCAACCCACAAATTCACCGGCATGGCCCAAGACAGTCCATCGTTGAAAACCCTGCGCGCCCTGGCTGACCCAACCCGCGTTCGTATTCTCGCGTTGCTCGAGAACAACGAACTCTCGGTCAACGAACTCCAGGACATCACCGCGCTGGGCCAGTCCCGCATCTCCACCCATCTCGGCCTGATGCAGGAGGCCGGCCTGCTCGACTCCCGCCGCGAGGGCAAGCGGACTTTTTACCGGCTGCAATCTTCTCCCTCCGAAGCCAGGGCCCCGAGTCTGGCGCTGGCCAAAGCCGCCGCGCGGGAACAGCCGGAATTCGAATCCGATCGGGCCAATCTCCGCCGCATCGTCACCCGACGCGCCCATCAGGAACGCGTTTTTTTCAATCAGATCGCCGGCCGTTTCGATCGAAGCTATGGACCCGGACGTTCCTGGCAGGCGTTCGGACAACTGCTGTTGCGCCTCCTTCCGCCTCTGGTCGTGGCGGATCTCGGGTCCGGGGAAGGACTCCTCAGCGAACTGCTCGCCCGCAATTGCAAGAAGGTCATCGCGGTGGACAACTCGGAGAAGATGGTGGCGTTCGGCACTCGCAAGGCCAGGAAGAACGGCCTCAAGAATCTGGAGTTTCGCCTCGGCGACCTTGAACGCCCCCCCTTGGAACCCGCGAGCGTCGATGTGGTGATCCTGAGCCAGGCGCTGCATCATTCGGAGAACCCCGCCGCCGCGCTCCTCGCCGCGCGCCGTCTGCTGGTTCGCGGCGGCCAGATCCTCATCTTGGATCTGCGCCAGCATCACTTCGAAAAGGCCCGCGAATGGTATGGTGATCACTGGCTCGGATTTACGGAAGGCGACCTCCATCTTTGGCTGGAACGGGCGGGCTTCAGGAACATCGAAGTCGAAATCGTCGCCCGCGAGGAAGCTCCCCCCCATTTCGAGACGCTGCTCGGATCAGCCTTCGCGCCTTGACCGCCAGCCCCCTACCCCCTCCCGCCCGCGGGCGCACCAACCGCGCCTCAACAACTCGTGGGAACCTCCCGCAACACCGCCAGGCAATGCGGAATGGCTCCCGCCACAAATCCCAGGCACTCCGCCGCGCCGGAGGGTTTCCCGGGCAGGCAGAGCACCAGGCTATTCTCCACCACCACGGCGAGGCTTCGCGAGAGGATCGCATTCGGGGTGATCTTCATCGATTCCATCCGCATGATTTCGCCAAACCCAGGCAGTTCCCGCGTCGCGATCTCACGCACAGCTTCCGGAGTCACGTCTCTCGCTGCCACCCCGGTGCCTCCCGTGGTCAATACCAACTGGCATCCTCGATGGATCAGTTCGCGAACGGCCCGCTGAATGTCCGCTTTTTCATCCGGCACCAACAATTCTAATTCCACACGCCACCCACGGCTTTCCGCAGCCTGGCGGACAGCAGGTCCCCCCAGGTCGTCATAGAGTCCGCGCGACGCCCGATCGGAAATGGTGATGACACCGGCTCGAATCAACATGCCATTGAGGCTAGCGTGACCCCTTGAAAACTTCCACTCCCCAATCGAATTCTATTGGTCTTCATTCAGCCTGATCGGCAACATGACTGGATTTCCGGTCATGCGACGCCACCGAAAGTCCTCGATTCCGCGGCATGCGGTCCACCCGCATCCTCCCCCGTCCGCTCGCCGCCCATGCGGTCAGGGCGGCCATGGATTCGCGAATCTGCTCCGTCCCCCTGGAAGGGCCGGAGCCTTCACACTGCTCGAACTGCTGGTGGTCATCGGCGTCATCGCGTTGCTGGCGTCGCTCCTCGCACCCGCCCTGGCCCGCGCCGGACACCGAGCCCGCCAAACCCAGTGCCTCGGCAATTTCCGCCAGATCGGCATCGCTTTCACACTCTACCTGGCGGACCATGCGGAGATTTTCCCCGATCGCCGTGATCTGAAGGTCCGGCTGGGTTTCAAACCTTGGACCGATTGGCCGCCTTCCGACCCTCGCGGCGGCTGGGCCGGCGCGGTCCTGGCTCCGCTCCTGACTCCCAAATCGTGGCAATGCGCGGGACGGATTCAATCCATCTGGCCGACGTTGGCCGCGGCGAACCAGTTGTCTCATCCCGAAGACTCCCTCTCCTCCGTCCACTACTGGCTCTGGAGGTTCGACCGGACGGAGGACCCGATTCCAGCCGACAATTTTTGGGCCAAGACCGTCGAGGCAGCCGCGCAGCAATTCATCGATGCCCGTTCGGGATCCGTGGATGCGCCTTCGGGTCCCTCGGAAGTCGAACTCACGGTGGACGCCTATTTTCCCGGGACGGTGGCTGCGATCCCTCCTGCCTGGCGCGGATTGTCGCCCCACCCCGGCGGTCGGAATCGATTATTTTTGGACGGACGGGCCGCATTTTCGAAGGATGCGCGGCTCCGATCGCGATGAGTCTTGCCCATGCGTGCATCCACCGCTCCCCCTGACTTGGACTGGACCCGGCTGTTGCGGGAGGTTTCGCGCTCGTTTTACCTCACGTTGAGAGTGCTGCCGTCCCGGGTGCGCATTCCGATTGGTCTGGCGTATCTGCTGGCTCGCGCCACCGACACGGTTGCCGACACCGAGGCGATCCCCGCCGAATTCCGGCTCGCCGCGCTGGATCAGTTGCGGAAGGCAATCCTGTCCGGCGGCTTCAGCCCGGATTTCAGCCGGTTCTTGGATGGGTTGCCCCCAGGACACCCGGGCAATCCCACCGCCGGGGAGCGGGCTTTGCTGGCGGAGATGCCGCGGACGCTCCAATGGCTTGGGTCCATGGATCCCGCGGATCGAGAGCGCATTCGCCAGGTCTTGGAGGTGATCACGAGCGGGCAGATCCTGGACGTTGGCCGATTTGGGCAGGCGACCGAAAAATCGATTGTCGCGTTGAAGACTCTTTCCGAACTCGATGACTATACTTATCGCGTCGCGGGCTGTGTGGGAGAATTCTGGACCCGCATTTGCCGGACGCATCTGTTTCCGGATGCGCCGATTTCAGAAAGCGCTCTGCTGGAGGACGGTGTCCGTTTCGGCAAGGGATTGCAGTTGGTGAATATTCTGCGGGACCTGCCGAAAGATTTGCGCTTGGGACGTTGTTATCTTCCCTCGGAGCAACTCATGGCGCGGTCGTTGGTTCCCGGCGATCTGCTCGACCCGGCCGCGTACGAGCGGCTCGCCCCGCTGTTTGGGGCGGCGCTGGACCGGGCTCGCGGCCACTTGGACGCGGGATGGCGCTACACGAATTCCCTGCCTCGCCGCCTCGTCCGCATACGACTGGCTTGCGCATGGCCCATCCTGATCGGGATCGACACGCTGGGCCGGCTTCGCGGAGTCAACCCGCTTGAGGGCTCGCATCGAGTCAAGACCCCGCGCGCCGTGGTTCGCGGCATGATCTGGCAGTCCGTGTGGCGTCTGGCGTGGCCGCCCGCCTGGAACCGTCTTGACCGCTGGGCCGAGGCTCGCGTCAAGCGGTCTCGCGAAAGCCCCTTTAGCAAGCCCCCAAAGCAAGGAATGGAATGATCCGAGGCCGGAGCTGTTCCGGCGTCATTTGGATCAACTCCTCAAAAGGAATGGCATCGGCGACGTCATACAGGTCGATGGCGGTCCGTCGCAATCGCGACAGATAAGCTCCACATCCGATCGTCTGTCCGAGTTCGTGGATCAAGGTGCGAACGTAGGTGCCCTTTGTGCAGGCCACCCGAAAGCTGCCCGACGGCGGGGTGTAGGAAGTGAAGCGAAAGTTGTAAATGTGAATCAGGCGTGGCTTACGTTCCACTTCGACGCCTTTTCTCGCCAGTTTGTAAAGGGGGACGCCCTGGATTTTGACCGCCGAAACCATCGGCGGCGTTTGCATGTGATCCCCCAGGAACGCCTGGCAATAGACATCCAACTGCTCGACCGTCAGTTCGGGCAGGGGAGCGGTTGCGGTGATTTCTCCTTCCGCATCGAAACTGGAGGTCGAGGTACCGAAGGTGGCGCCGCCCTCATAAACCTTGTCGGATCCCATCAGCTTTTCGGAAAGCCGTGTCGCCTTGCCCAGGACGAGGATCATGAGCCCGGTGGCGGCAGGATCGAGCGTGCCGCAATGACCGACCTTCTTGAACCCAAAATGGCGCCGCACCACATCCACCAGATCGTGAGAAGTCGGGCCCGCCGGCTTGTCCACCAGCAAGCCTCCGTCGAACGCGTCGAACGTCTGCATCAGGTGGAAATCAGGGAAGTTGGTTGATGGCCTGGCGGAGGGCGCCGATCACTTTTCGTTGCGCCGAGAGCGGGGAACCGGCGACGCGAAGCCCCGCCGCTGCCGAATGCCCCCCCCCGCCGAACTGCGACGCGATCCGGTTGACATCCACACCGGGATGCTTGGAGCGCAGGCTCACCCGGGTCAGTTGCTCCTCGATCTCCTCGAACAAGGCCGCCACCAGCACCGGCTCGATGGAGCGAATATGGTCAATGAGCCCCTCGCTGTCCGCCGGAGTCGCACCGGCCCTCGAGTAATCCGACTTTTTCAACCAGAGATAGGCGATACGGTCGTCATGCGTCAGCCGAAAGCGGTTGTAGACATGTCGCAGCAAACGCACGCGAGAGAGCGGGAAGGACTGGTAGACTTCGTTGCAGATGCGGCTCAGGTCCGCCCCTCGCTCCACGAGTTCCCCCGCCGTGCGATAGGTTTCCGGCCGCGTGCTGGGATACTGGAAAGACCCGGTATCGGTCGAAATGGCCGTGAACAAACAATCGGCGATCGCGCGGGTGACTTCCCACTTCAAGGACCGCAAGAGCTCATAAACCAACTCACCCGTCGAAGGTTTGTCGGGACAGATCCAGTTCAGGTCGGCGTAGCGCGTGTTGCTGCGGTGGTGGTCGATGTTGATGAAGAGCGCTCGTTGCGACACGCATTCCCCGGTGCGGCCCAATCGTTCGAAACTGGCCGCGTCGGTGGCGACCACACAATCAAACGACTGCCCCGGCTTGGGCTTGCGCACTCTGTTTTCAGGATCCAGAAAACGAAGCTTCGGTGGAACGGCATCGTCATTCCAGACCACAACATCCTTGCCCGCGACCTCCAGCGCGAGACCGAGCGCGAGCTGCGAGCCGATGCAGTCTCCATCGGGACGAACGTGCCCCACCACGCAAAAACTGCGGTGCCGCCTCAAGGCGGATTGGATCTCCTCCAGCGGAGCTTCTCCTGGCCTCATGAAGCGGGTTTCTCCTTCTCGATTTCTTCAATAATGGCCAGCACGCGATTGCCCTTCTCGATGGAATCATCGAGCACGAACTTCAGCAGCGGCGCGTGCCTCAGCACCACGTCCTGGGCTACCTGATGCTGCAGGCGAATGCGGTGTTGCTCAAGTCGTTCTCCAGCCCGGCGCTTCTGTTCCTTGGTGCCGACCACTCCGACGTAAGCCGTGGCTTGGCGCAAATCCGAGGTGAGTTCGACCTCATTCACATTCATCAGCCCGCATTCGTCCAAAACAAATTCACGCCGCAACAATTCGCCCAGGGAGCGCTTCAACAACTCGCGAACGCGTTCGATACGGATGGTTTGCATGTTCGGTGGATCCGGCGCCCGGCAGCCCTCCACGCGCACCGGACCGCGGCATCCCAATCAGCCGTCACAGTTTTTGAGCCACCTTCTCCAACGTATAACACTCAATGGTGTCTCCGGGTTGGTACTCGTTGAAACCGTCGAGACGAATACCGCACTCCATGCCGGCGCGGACTTCGTTGACCTCGTCCTGGAAGCGGCGAAGCGAGAGCGAAACCCCCTCGAAGATCAATCCTTTGCGTCGATAGACCCGCATCTTGCCCTTGACGATGCGCCCGCTCGAAACCGCGCACCCCGCAACGTTGCCGCCCTTGGAGAGCTCGAACACCTTGCGGACTTCGGCGGAGCCGATCGTCACTTCCTTGATCAAGGGGTCGAGCAAGCCCGCCATGGCTTCCTTCACCTGATCGATGAGCTCGTAAATGATCGCGTAGAGCTTGATCTGCACGCCTTCGCGTTTGGCCGCTTCGGACACTCCGTTGTCGATGCGGGTGTGAAAACCGAGGATGATCGCTTTGGAGGCCGAGGCCAGGGACACGTCCGACTCCGTGATCGTGCCGACGGCACTGTGGATCACTTCCAGGCTGACCTTGCTCGTCTCAACCTTCTGCAGGGCCTCGACGATGGCTTCCACCGAACCTTGCGCGTCGGCCTTGACCACGACTTTGAGCACCTTCTGGCTTTCGCTGGCCAGGGTGTCGAACAAATTCTCAAGCGTCACCTTGGGGCGGCGCTCGTTTTCAACATGGCGAGCTTCCATGGCTCGCTGCTCGCCAAGCATGCGGGCGCTCTTGTCGTTCTCCACCACGCTGAATTCGATGCCCGCCTCGGGAACTCCATTCAACCCGAGTACTTTGACGGCGACAGACGGCCCCGCTTCCTTGAGCCTGGAACCCTCCTCGTTGATCAAAGCTCTGACTTTGCCCCAATATTGGCCGCAAATCACCACATCCCCCACCTTCAAGGTCCCCTTGCGAACCAGAACCGTGGCGGTGGGGCCGCCGGGCTCGAGTCCGGATTCGATGACGTTGCCTTTGGCCCGGCGGTTGGGGTTGGCTTTGAGCTCCAAGACCTCCGCCTGGAGCACGATCAACTCGAGCAACTTTTCGATGCCTTGCTTGGTCAGGGCCGAAACATCCTGGAAAATCGTTTCGCCTCCCCATTCCTCGCAGACCAACCCCTTGTCCTGCAACTGCTGCCGGACTTTCATGGGATTCGCATTCGGATGATCGCACTTGTTGACCGCCACGATCATGGGAACCTTGGCGGCTCTGGCGTGGCTGAGAGCTTCCAACGTTTGCGGCATCACGCCGTCGTTCGCCGCGACGACCAGAATGACAATATCGGTCACGTTGGCGCCGCGGGCGCGCATCGAACTGAAAGCGGCGTGTCCCGGCGTGTCGAGGAAGGTGATCTGCTGGAGATCCTTCGGGCGGTCCGGATGCGGCACGCTGATGGTGTAGGCGCCGATGTGCTGCGTAATGCCGCCCGCCTCCCCGGCCGCCACATTGGCCTTGCGAATGACATCCAGAAGCGTCGTCTTGCCGTGATCGACGTGTCCCATGATGGTGACAACCGGAGCCCGAAGCTGCAACTCCTCCGCCCGGTCTTCCTTGTCGAGTTCGACCTCCTTCTTCGGGGCGTGGACGATGCCTCCGCCACGCTCGCGTTTCTCGAGCTCGAACCGAAAGCCATACTTGCCGCACAGGTGCTGCGCCACGTTCTCATCGATCGCCTGATTGACGTTCGCAAACACGCCAATCTCCATCATGTCCGCGATCAACTGAAACGGTTTGCGTTTGATCTGCTCGGCCAATTCCCGCACGATGATCGGCGGCTTGATCGAAATCAGCTCGCCGCCCGAAGGCTGAATAAACTTGGGTTCGGCCGTGCCCGGCTTGGCGGCGGGAGCAGGGGCCTGACCCCGTCCCCCCCCTTGGTCCTGAGCGGGACGTGAAGAGGGAGCACCCGCTCCGCGCGAATCCCGGTTGTCCCCCCGTCCGAACCTCGGATCCGGTCGCGCACCCGGGCGGGTGGCGGGAGGACGTTCCTGAGGTTTCGCCACCGGCCTGGTCGGCAGTTGAATAAACCCAACCTTGTCACCAATGCGTGGAGGTGGCGGGGTGGTTGGAGCGAGGGGCTTCACCGGAGGTAGAGGCGGCGGTGGATGGACCGGCGCTTCCAGCGCGGGACTCGGAGCGGGAGTCGCGGGAAGAGGCGGATGCGGTGCCGCTTCCTGGGGTGGAGCGGACGCCTCCGTCAGGGCAGAATCCGTCAGGGTGACTTCAGAATCGGGAGTCAGGGCTTCGCTCTCCGCCATGACGACGGAAGCAGGAGCCTCTTCGGATTCAGCCTCCACCGCCAGGACCGACGGCGCCGGCTCGGGCTCGGGTTCCGGCGCTTTCGTGAGAATGACCACGGGCTCCGGGAGGATCGGCGCGGGCGCCTCCGCCGTCTCGGGCTTCTTACCCCCCAACTGCTCGGTCAAATATTCGGCGGTGATCTTGTCCAGCGAGCTGGACGGCACCTTGGCGGCGGCGATGCCCAATTCCTTCGCCTTGACGAGCACTTCTTTGCTCTCGATGCCAAGTTTCTTCGCGATGTCGTAAATCCGGACGGGCATATTTAAATCGGGGCAAACCGGCTGTGTGTCGCGCTCTCATCGCGCGCTCAAAACGTTCCAAATCCGCACTTTCTTCGAACAGTCCATGTCGGTCAGTTGGAAAAGGGTCACGGTTGCTGCCGTCGCGCCGCCTCGGTGCGAATCGCATCGAGAACCGTCAGGGCTTGATCTCCAATTTTGGGGATCGCGGCCAGATCGTCGGGCTCCGCTTGCAGCAGATCATCCAAGCTCAAAAATCCGGCATGCACCAGCGCGTCGGCTTGTTCTTGATTGATGCCGGGAATCTCAGCCACGGCGCGCACCGCCTGCGCCACTTTTTGCTCGAACCCAAGCACCTCGACATGCTCGGCATCGATCTCAACGTGCCACCCGGTCAGCTTGGAAGTGAGCCTCGCATTTTGTCCCCGCTTGCCGATGGCGAGTGAAAGCTGATCCTCCGCCACGATGATCTTCACCCGGCGGTTGGCTTCATCGACTTCGAAAGCCTTCAACTTCGCGGGGGCCAGGGCATTGGTCGCGAAGGTGCGGATATTGGAATCCCAGCGGATGATATCCACCTTTTCGTTGTTCAGCTCGCGCACGATATTCTTGACCCGCTGGCCTCGCAATCCCACGCACGCGCCCACCGGATCGACTTTCTCGTCCCGGGAATAAACCGCGAGTTTGGTCCGAAACCCGGGTTCCCGGGCAATGGCTCGAATCTCGATCGTGCCATCGTTGATCTCGGAAACTTCGCGTTTGAAAAGTTTGATGACAAACTGGGGATCAGCCCGGGAAAGAATGATTTCGGGTCCATGCATCGTGTTCTCGACAGCCTTCACGAAGCACAAAACCCGGTCGCCCACCTGGTATTCTTCCACCGCCACACGCTCCCGGTTCGGGAGCAGGGCCTCGAACTTGCCCAAATCCACGATCACGTCCATCCGTTCGAAGCGTCGCACCGTGCCACTGACGATGTCTCCCAACCGGTCTTTGAATTCCGAGTAAATCAGCTCCTTCTCAGCCCTCCGAATATGCTGCATGAGGGCTTGCTTGGCGTTTTGCGAGGCGATACGCCCGAAATTCGCCGGAGTCACTTCCACCTCGACCTCGTCCCCCAATTGGGCTTCAGGTTTGTGCCGTCGGGCGTCAAAGACGGAAATCTGATCGTGCTTGGAGACCACCTTGTCCGCGACCAACAATTTCGCAAAAGCCTTGATTTCGCCCGACTTGGGGTCGATGGCACACCGCAACTCACGCGCCGGACCCACCGCTTTCTTGGCGGCCGAAACCAGCGCCTCTTCGACGGCCTTCACCAGAGTTTCTCTGCTGATGCCCTTCTCGCGCTCCCAGTAATCCAGTATCGCTAAAAATTCGGCGTTCATAACTCTCAAAGCCAACCCAGCATCTTGAAAACAAAAAAGTCGGAAGAAGCGATTCCCCGACTTCGGCACAGCTGACAGGTCAGCTCAAAAGTTCCAAGTATTTGAGAACAGTAGTTCCGCAGGTTTCCACGCGTCAAGTGGCAATTCTACCCCATCCCGCGTAACTTCTTCTCGGAACGTCATTTCTCCAGAGTTGGCTTTCTGAATGATCAACGCTACCTTGGCCCGAATATGACCGAAGTTCCCAGCCACGAACTGCTCCGCGATTGCGAAGCCATCCAAATCCCCGCCGGCAACACCGTCATT
Organism: Verrucomicrobiota bacterium; assembly: GCA_016871495.1. NCBI lineage: Bacteria > Pseudomonadati > Verrucomicrobiota > Verrucomicrobiota bacterium. The sequence continues at coordinate 65,169 of VHDF01000013.1, forward strand.
CTCCCCGCCGGAACCCCTTTCCATATCGGACAATCCCTTGGAGGGTCCTGGACCATCCAAGCCTTGGGCGGACTTTTCAGAGTGGCCCCAAAAGATGGGGACGCCCTCGGGCTGTCTCCTCATCCAGCTCCTCCCCCCGTTTCCCCAGCCTCCACCCTCGGCCCCCTCGAGGAAACCCAGGTTTGGGAGGCGCTCAAGAGTTGTTACGATCCCGAAATTCCAGTCAATATTGTCGATCTCGGGCTCATCTACGACCTGGTCATGGAGGCTCATCCCGAAGGCGGACACGTCGTTCATGTCAAAATGACCCTCACCGCCCCCGGTTGTGGGATGGGCGGTGTGATCGCCAAGGACGCGGAGCAGAAAATCCTTCTTCTCCCCGGGGTTCGACACGCCCAAGTCGATGTCGTCTGGGATCCGCCCTGGCATCAATCCATGATTACGTCCGGAGGACGGCGGATACTTGGACTTGAATCGTGATGTTTCGAGGTGAAATCAGGATCTCCAGGTCGGGCCATCTCCGGCACCAAACAGCTGGGAATCGCAGGGGTCTCATGCCTCACCTTTGCGGTGGTCGCCACCGGACCGAACGGGTTCATCGACAAAGGTCCCGCAGCTTATCCAACCTGTTCCATCGAAGCCTTCGAGCGGACAGGAAAAGTATGGGTCCGCATCCTCTGGGACACCAACCGCTTTCCCGATTTTAGAGTCCAATCCTCGCTCGCACCCAACTCGACCCGCTGGCAGGATGTCCCCGCCTCACCGACACCCGGGCATGTGGAAGTCGCCGCCTCGGATTCGGTGCGCTTTTTCAGGCTCTGGCGAATCCCCTGAGACGAAAGCTGCACCCCGCCTTCGCCGGGGCGTAAACCCGCCCGCACAGCATGGCGAACCCGCGCTGGGCGAGGGATCCACGTTACCCTCCCGGCCTGGCGTTCTCAGGCCAGACTCCGCTCGCGCCTTCCGAATTCAGGTCACCACACGCACGCAGTTCACGCCGCCAAACTCGTTCGGCGAACGCGAATCACAGGCCGGATCGTCCGTCCATGTCCCGTCCACAATAAACCGGTATTCGTAGCGGCCGGGAGAAAGCGAAACGTCCACTTGCCAGGCGGTTTTTCTTCCGCGTTTGAGTTTGATCACGACGGACTCCCACTGCGTAAAGTCTCCAACGAGCAACACTTCACCCGCGGGAACTGGATATTCAAACCGAACCTTCTTGGGTTTCTGTGGGGTTTCAGCCATGGCATTTCCTTTCTCTTGTTTCCGCCGCCTCAAACCTCCGCAAAAAGCCCCCCGGGGTCAAGCCCCGCCGCGTCACCCCTATCTACGGTCGGGTAACACCCAGCAACGCATGTTTCAACGACGCCTGGAGGTGCGATGGACGGGTTCGCATCATCGACATTCCGTCGATCGCGACCGCGACAGCGGGCCGTTCTAAATCCGCGCCTCTTTCAGCCGCACAAATCAACTTTCGCGACCCCGTCGGAATTCCGACGCGCGGATTGAGGCGTCAAGTTTGGGCTAAATCATGCGCCTCGGATTCCCTCCCACTCGCATCGCATACCTTCCGCGCGATTTTGTCAGGAGCACGGGAACCGAAAACGCCTTCGAAAGGACCTCATCTTGAAAGACCGACCTCAGTGCCCCCCGCTTGAGCACGCGCCCGTCACGCAACACCAATCCATGCGTAAAACACGGCATGACTTCCTCGACGTGATGCGTCACCAGCACCAGCGGGACCCCCATCCGCGACTTCGCCATGCGATCAAGAAAATCAAGAAAATGCTCGCGCGCGGCGGGATCGAGCCCGGCGCAGGGTTCATCAAGGATCAAAAGCCGTGGCCGGGCCATCAAGGCTCGGGCAATCAAAACCCTCTGCCGTTCACCTTGCGACAACACTCCCCAGGGTCGGTCCTCCAAGGAAGAACATTCCACACGCCGCAGCCAGAGCCGGGCTTGCGACCTCACGGCCCGACTTAAAGGACGCCAAACATCGATCATCGCCCAGCGCCCGCTGGCGACCGTTTCGAGCGCGGGTTCCGCGTCCTGCATGAGCTGGCGGATGGAAGAACTCACCAGGCCGATCCGGGTCCGCAGGGCTCTCCAATCGTCGCGTCCAAAACGTTTTCCCAACACCTCGATTTCCCCCGATGTGGGCATCAAGTACCCGGTTAAAGCGCTCAGGAGTGAGGTCTTGCCGGAACCGTTTGCACCGAGCAGCACCCAGTGCTCACCCTGTCGCATCGACCACTCGATGTCCTCCAGGATCGCCACCCCATCCCGATGAATCGTGAGCCCCGATATGGAGAGGAGCGTTTCGTTCCGGTTCATGAATGATGCCACCCTCGATCGGCTAGAATTTCCTGGCCTGTAATGACCCGGCTTGCGTCGCTCGCCAGAAAGAGCGCCACCTCCGCCAGTTCCGCGGGCTGAATCAACTTGGGCACCGACTGCACACGGAGAATGAAGTCCTTGGTGGCCTGATCCACGTGCTCTCGCAATTGCCGCGGCGTCATGATCCATCCCGGGGAGAGCGTGTTCACACGAATGCCGCGGGGGCCCAGCTCCCGCGCCAAGGATCGTGTGAAGCCCATCACCCCGCCTTTGGTGGCGACATACGCGCTCATGGGCACCGGGCCGTCGTGGAATGTCAACGAGGCAAAATTCACCATGGACCCTCCTTCCCCCATGAACGCCAGCGCCTCTCGAGCCACCAAAAAATAGGCGCGAAGATTGACCGCAAACAGGCCGTCCCATTGCGCCGCAGTCATGGTCTCGAATGGGATCCGGGGATCCCGGGCGGCATTGTTCACCAGCACGTCAATTCGCGGCGCTTGGCGGGACACGGCCCGAATCCATCGCCGAATAGACGTTTCCCGGGTCAAATCCACCCGAGTGAACACGGCCGCTCCCCCGCACTTCCGAGCCAGCGCTTGACCGGCACGACCATCCACATCGCAGAAATAGACACGGGCCTTCTGCTGGACAAAGGCCCCCACCATCGCCTCGCCAATGCCGTTGGCCCCGCCTGTGATCACGACCGATTTGCCCGCCAAATCATGATATTGCGCTGTCATAAAGCAGGATCAGGTTCTGAAATAACACGCCTGGCGGACACCCATCAACCGTTCGGCAGCCGATAAACATTCACCGCATTCATCCCAAAAATCGCCTCAACCGCCGCGGGATCCCGCCTCGCCACGTAGTCGCGAGCCAGCCCGTAGACATCCGCGTAAGAGCCCGCCAGAAGGCAAACCGGCCAGTCAGATCCAAACATCAATCGTCTCGGTCCGAACGCCTCGAACACCACCTCCAGATAGGGCTCGAAATCCTGTGCGCTCCAGGCCTTCCACCGCGCTTCCGTCACCAGGCCGGAAATCTTGCACGCCACGTTCGAGCACTCGGCCAACTGGCGGACGAGGCTCGTCCAGGGTTCGCGTTCCCCCGCGGCGATCCTGGGCTTGGCCAGATGGTCCAGGACGAAACGTTGCTTCGGAAACCGGCGCGCCACCGCGATCGCCGCCGGAAGTTGATGCGGAAACACGAGGAAGTCGTAAGCCAAATCGAATCCCTGCAGAGTTTCCAAGCCGCGCAAGAACGCGGGTTGCAGCATGAAATGCTCGTCGGGCTCATCCTGCACGACATGCCGGACCCCCACGAACTTGGGATGCGCGGCCAGCGGCTCCAGATCTCTTGCCACCGCCGGATTTCGCAAGTCCACCCATCCCACGACCCCCGCAATGCTCGGGTGACGCTCGGCAAGATCGAGAAGCCATCGCGATTCCTCCAGACTTTGCCGCGCTTGCACGGCCACGGAACGCGTCAGACCCGAACTCGCCAGCCATGGCTCCAAATCTCCCGGCAAAAAGTCTCTCCGGATGGGCCAATCCTCCTTCATCCAGGGATACTCCGAAGGCTGGTAGCGCCAAAAGTGCTGGTGACTGTCCACGCGCATGCCGCTTCAATCCAATCGCACCATGGCCTTGATTACCCGCGACTCGGGATTCAGCCATGTTTCAAACTCGCCCACCATCGCGTCAAAAGGAGCGGAATGGGTCATCCAGGGCCTCGTGTCGATCCTGCCCTCTTCGATGTGCTGGATGATCCCGCGGAAATCCGGCGGCAACGCATTGCGGCTCGCCAGCAGCGTCATTTCCCTCCGATGCATCAAGGGATGTCCGAATTGAACGAGATCGGTCGTAATCCCCACAAACACCAGTTTGCCGGCAAACCCCACGAACTGAAGGGCGTTCCCCATCGATTGATGACTTCCGGTCGCGTCGATCACCACGTGCGCCAGCTTGCCGTCCGTCAGTTCGCGCAACCGGTCGGCATCCCCAGCCTCGCCCCGCCCGTGCAAGGTTTCCCGCACCCCCATGGTCTCCCGAACGAACGCCAATCGTTGCTCGTTGAGGTCCAGCACAATCGTGCGCGCTCCACTCAACTTGACAAATTCGATCACGGACAGCCCGATCGGCCCCGCCCCGATAACCAGGACGTTCTGGCCTGCGCCGCATGATCCGCGCTGGACCGCGTGACAACCAATCGCCAGCGTTTCCACCAAGGCCAGTTGGTCCAGGGTCAATTGCCTGGACGGATGAAGTTTTCGCGCCGGCACCCGAAAAAAAGGCCTCATCCCGCCGTCGGTATGAACCCCCAATACCTGCAAATTCTCGCAACAGTTGCTGTGCCCGCGCTCGCAGGCGTAACATGCCTGGCAATTGATGTAGGGCTCAATGGAGCAGCGGTCCCCGGCCTGCACGTGATGAACCCCCTCCCCCACCGCCACCACTTCCACGCCCAACTCGTGTCCCGGAATTCGGGGGTACGAAAAGAAAGGCATTTTCCCAAGGAACCCACTGAAATCCGTCCCGCAAATCCCGATGCGACGGACCCGCACCAGCGCTTCACCGGGTCCTGGGGGTCCGGGATCGGGGATGTCAATCAGCCTGAAGCTGCGCGGTTTTTCGAGTTGGATGGCTTTCATCGTGGAAGGCCGTGGGGAGGACGACGACTCCCGCTTCGGCGCCCGTGTTCAACCACGCGACTTGCCGCGGGTCAAATGGATTTCCGCCCATTCCGACCCACCCAGCGCACTCCCAGGTTGCCGTTGAGCGGGTCGTCGTGGTAGCGCCGACAACCCTGTCTGCTGTTGTGAAGGCTGCCCAACCTGCGGGCCTTCGATGGGAACGAGGCGCAGGGAGAGCCTGGAGGGGACTCGTTTCTTCACCCCCCGGACCGACGGGACGTGGCGACACGGTTGGGCAGCCTGCGCCACACTGACGGCAACCTTGGGACGCAACGCACCCCACAAGCACCCTCCAACGCTGACTTCGACCGTCGTTCGGAGTCCCGGCTTTTGCCTTTACGGCCATAAAGCTGTATCCAAGGTCCAAGAAGACGACCATCGACCTCCCGGAGGAACTCCTCCACCACGCCATGCTCGCTCTTCCTCCTGAGCGCGAATGGAGCCGAAGCCTCGCGACGCTTTGAGGCTCGCCCAATCGGGGCGCGTTCGCTACAAGTTCCCGCGCATGCCAGATCGCAAAGCGTTCTACGAGCAGCGCGCACCCTTCCGCGAGAAGGAATCCCAGCGCTATTACCACCAGCTTCTTCAAAATTATTATCGTTTCCTCATCCCCGCCGGCAGCCGTGTCCTCGAATTAGGCTGCGGCCTTGGAGATCTGCTGGCGTCCGTCAACCCTTCGCGCGGGCTTGGCGTTGATCTCAGCCCGGCGATGGTTCAATCGGCTCGTCAACGGCATCCCCAACTGGAGTTTGTCGAATCCAGCGCGGATGCCTTCCAATCTTCCGAACCCTTCGACTTCATCATCCTCTCCGACCTCGTCAATGATCTCGAGGATGTGCAGGCCACCTTGGCTCATGTGCGGAATTTCGCGCACGAACGAACGCGACTGATCGTCAACTTCTTCAACAACCTTTGGCGCCCGATTCTCGACGCCGCGGAAGCAATGGAGCTCAAAGCTCCCACCCTCGCCCAAAACTGGCTCTCCGCGGGAGACATGCACAATCTTCTCCACCTGGCGGGCTGGGAATGTTTCAAAACCGACACCCGGGTCCTTTGGCCTCTCGGCACTCCACTCGTCGCCCCCCTGTTCAACCGCTGGCTCGGTCCGCTGCTCAAACCCTTTTGCCTGACGGTGGTGCAAGTCGCCCGCCCCAAACCCGCCGTGCCGCCTGACCGCCATTACCATTGTTCGGTCGTGATTCCCGCCCGCAACGAAGCCGGCAATATTGAGGATGCCGTGCGTCGAACTCCCGAAATGGGATTGGGCACTGAAATCATCTTCATCGAGGGCCATTCCCAGGACAACACCTGGGAAGAAATCCAACGGGTCCAAGCGCAGCACCCAAACCGCCGCATTCGCTCCATGAAACAACAGAGCAAGGGCAAAGGCGGGGCGGTGCGAGAAGCCTTCGCGGTGGCCCAGGGGGACCTCCTGTTCATCCTCGACGCCGATCTGACCATGCCGCCGGAACAGTTGCCGAAGTTCTACGAAACGGCCCGGTCCGGCACGGCCGATTTCGTCAATGGCGTCCGCCTCGTCTATCCCATGGAGAACGAAGCCATGCAGTTCGCCAACATGGTCGCCAACCACGGCTTCGGACTGGCCTTCAGTTGGCTGTTTGGCCAGCGCATCAAAGACACTCTTTGCGGCACCAAAGTCCTCTTCCGGAACGACTACGAATCGATCGTCCGCAATCGTGCTTACTTCGGTGATTTCGACCCCTTCGGCGACTTCGATTTGCTCTTCGGTGCCGCCAAATTGAACCTCCGCATCGTGGATCTGCCGATTCGTTACGCGGCTCGAACCTACGGCTCGACCAATATCCAGCGTTGGCGCCACGGCGTCCTGCTGCTGCGCATGGTCCTGTTCGCCGCCACTCGCTTGAAGTTCATTCCATGAGCGTCCAACTCGGGCAACATCAGGTCGAAATCCAAAGCAACCGGGCCTCCTGGGAGTCCAAACCCCTGCTCAGACTGATCTACGCCGGTTTCTACCGGAAGATTGTCGGCGAAATCGACCCCAGTCTCCCCGGACAAGTCATCGAGATTGGTTCCGGCATCGGCAACTTGAAGTCCTCTTATCCTCAAGCCCTCAGCACGGACCTCTTCCCCAACCCCTGGCTGGATCTGGTCTGCGATGGATACGAACTTCCGTTCCGCTCCGGGAGTCTTTCGCACTTGATCCTGTTCGACGTCTTCCATCACCTGGAAGCGCCCCACGCCTTTTTCCAGGAGGCGCATCGAGCCTTGGTTCCAAAAGGCCGCCTCATCATTTTCGATCCTTTCATCAGTTGGTCGAGCTTTCCGGTTTATGGCTTACTCCACCACGAGCCTGTCGCTTGGAAGGATCCCATCAATCCCGCTCCCTCCTGGCCTGCCCCTCGCCACTACTACGCGGCTCAAGGAAACGCCACCCGCGTCTTCTTTCGTGACGAGCCTGGCCCCTGGCTCCATTCCTGGATCGTTCGCCGCCGCGATGCTTTGGCGGCATTCGCTTATTTGCTCTCGGGCGGATTCAGCAAGCCGGCCATGTATCCCTCCGCGGTCCTGGGAATCATGAATCGCCTCGACACCCTCCTCAGCCGCTGGCCTCGACTTTTTGGTGGCCGGTGCCTCGTGACGCTGGAAAAAGCGTCCCTCGCTTGAAAAGCCACAGCCAGGCCAGGCCCGCCACGGAACTGATCGACACTCCCCAGGCCTGAGTTCGAGGACGGTAACGCCACTCGATGCGATGTCGTCCCGCTTCAAGGCGCACGGCTTGAAAAGCCACGTTTGCGCGCAGGATGGGGATCGGCATGCCGTCGGCCTTCGCCTGCCAGCCACGCTCGTGCGCCATCGCGAAGAAAAGGTACCCCGCGCGTTCGGCTTCGACTTCCACCAACCAGCGATGATGCGTGGCCACTTTGACCTGGACGCGGGGAGTCGATTGCCGCGCTTCTTCCCTCGAGTTCGCGGCCGGTGACATGATCGACGCGGAGTCCGCCCCCGAATCCTCACCACCTTCCACCAGAATCACCTGATACGGGTCAAAATCAGTCGAAGTTACGATCTCGCTCGCGGTGACCTCGGAGACTTGACGCGCCTCCGGGATCCATCTCATCCACTGGCCATCCCCCTCGATGCGATCCCAGATCCAGGGCTTGGCGTCGCGTGCGAGGTGAGTCACTCCCACGAAACTCAGCCACCGCAAACGGGCCGCCTCCGGCAACTTGTCCAACAATCCCAGCCATTGCAGCGTGCGAGGCAAATAGAGAGAGAGAAATCCGTCGAGCTTGGGAATGCCCTCGAGCAAGCTCATGTTGAGAACAAGCGCCAATCTCGGAATCTGGACCGCCGCCTCCGGACTGACGAACAATTCCGCGTCCAACCGCCTTCGTCCCGCGGCCGTCACATGCGCGCGCCCGGCGCCGATCACCGGCTTGGGGTCCAATACCGCCGCGTTCACAGATCTCGAGGCTCCATCCCCAGCCGGTTGCATCAGCGCGGCCGGAACGGTTGGGCCGATATGACGATTGGCTTCGAGCAAATCCCAACCCACCAACGCAAAGACCAGGGCCGGCATCACCCATGGATACGAGAGAGCTCCCCGGGTCTTCCATCGCCAGAGGATTCCGGCCAACGCCGCAAGAACAGCAAGGCGTGTCACGAGGTGGACCGCGAATTCGGCGGGCCATGCCGATTCCGCTCGAATCCACTCCGATGCTCCCAAGAGGAGGATCGAGAGGGCGGCGCCAAGCATCACCCATGCGAACTCCCTCCTCTTTCGCGAGTCCTCCTCATCGCGAAACCACTCGCGCAACGCCAGGCCCGCCAGCCACGGCATCACCAGCAGCAGTGGCACCACGAACTTGACCGGATACCTCATCGCTCCAAGCCAGGGCAGCACTTGGCGCAAACGGTCCAGAAGCAAACCATCCGATCCCATCGATAATGCCGCCAACAATCCCGCGCACACCGCGGCCACTCGCACCGCACTCCGCCGGATCCATATCAGCGCCAGAATCGAGAAGGTGAGCACCGCCACGCCGGCATAAGGCGAGGTCAGCCACTGCTGCGAAACCTGATATCGAACCCCATCGCGATCGAGCACGGTCTGAAACCAAGGCAGGACCATGGCCGCCATGCCGGCCCAACTCATGGACCATTCATTCCCCGCATAAGCGGCGTCGCGGTGCGATTGGCTCAACAGTTCCAGAAAGGGGACCCATTGGACCGCCCCCATGCCGATGGCCAGCGCGAAGACCGTGGAAAGCCGGCCCAGCCCAAGCCAAACAGAAACTCCTTTTTCCCGGGCCTGGAAACACCCGACACACAAGGCAAGCAACCAGGTGAATCCAGTGATCTCGGGCGCTCCGCACAGCAACTGCATCGCCACGCAGGCGGCAGCCCACGCGGATGATCTTCCTCCCTCCGCCACCGCACGCTGAACAGCTCGAATCAGCCAGGGTGCCCAGCCCAGAGCGGCCGCGTTGTTGGGCCACATCATGGCGGTCAGCATCAAACCGCCGCAGCCATAACTCACGCCGGCCACCCCTGCGCTCCAATGGGGCGAGTTTCCATCGCCCGTGTCCCCGGCGACCCAGCGCCTCATGCCCCAGGCGCCCCAAACCCAATGAACGAGGTTGAACACATTCAATCCCCACGGCATGGGAAGCCAGACAAGCAGGAGCATCGGCGGATACCACACCATCGTGTTCCACTGAGCCCCATGCGGTGTGCCCGCCATCAGGTGCGCGTTCCAGAGTGGGAACTCCCCCGTGCCCAATGATTCTCGCAAGTGCCACGCCAGCGGATATCCAAAACCCAAAAAGTCCCGGGTAAATAAGCTTCTCCAACCCAAGAGCACCGGCCCCCACTGCACCAACAGCAGAAGGGCCATCGCCCACCAGAAACCGTCGTTGAATAAACCGGGCGTGGACTTGTAGCGACCCGGATTGCCCTGCTTCTCCCGCATGCGCGAATACCCTGCCCGAAGGAATCCTTTCTGGCGAGCCTGGTAAAAACCACTATCCCGCATGTTTCATGCACGGGACGCCCGGTGAGGACACCGGGCCATAAGCATTAATCTAACGGCTGGCAAGGATAGTTGCCATGCGACTCATCTGCATCAGGCGGTTTGGACGGATCACCCGCAACGCGCGCGCAATCGCCCGTCCGCGACGGAGGAATTTGCGGAGGCTCAGCGCCGGAGCGATCAC
>VHDF01000014.1 GCA_016871495.1 Verrucomicrobiota bacterium
CGAGCCAGAACCGCCCAAGCGGCGCAACAAAGGCCCGCCCAATTCATGAACAGCACACGATGAACTACTCGGCCTCGTCGTCCGAAAGCTTGCGGTAGAGGGTGGCGAGACTGACGCCCAGCATCTGCGCGGCCTTTTCCTTGTCCCCGTTCACAAAAGCAAGCGCCCGGTTGAGATAGGAAACCTCCTGTTCACGAAGGTATTGCTTCAACGAAACGATGGGCTTGGCAGGGTCCGAAGGCGGAGCGCCCGCCGGTGTGTCCAGGGAAAGATTTTTCACCTCGGGACTCCTCAGGGGGTAAAGAGCATCCGAGAGCACGATCAGGGATTTCGGCGGCAAATCGGGCCGGGACTGGATCTCCGTCTCGAACGAGGAGGCGGAGGCGTACTTGTGCAGGATGGGGGGGAGGTCCATGACCTGCAACACATGGGTGTCGGCCAGGGCGCACGCGCGTTCGACAGCGTTTTCGAGTTCGCGCACATTGCCCGGCCAATGATGGGCGCAAAGCACTTCCATCGCCTGCCGGGTGACCTGAAACGGCTTGCCGCTTCGCGTGTGAACTTTGTCCCGGAGAAAATGCCCCACCAGCAGCGGAATATCATCCAACCGCTCGCGCAGACTGGGGATATTGATGGGAATGACATTCAACCGGTAATAAAGATCCTCGCGGAAGGTGCCTTGCTTGACCCGCTCCTCCAGCGGTTCGTTGGTGGCGGCAACCACTCGGACATTGATGTAGATGGGAACATTGTCCCCAACCCGCCTCACTTCCTTCTCCTGGAGAACGCGCAACAAACGGCTTTGCAACGCGGCAGGCATGGACCCGATTTCGTCCAGAAAGATCGTGCCGCCATCCGCCTCTTGAAAGAGTCCTTTCTTGTCCGTAACGGCGCCGGTGAAACTGCCCTTGCGATGGCCGAAGAGTTCGGATTCCAAGAGGTTCTCGGGAATGGCGGCGCAATTGACGGGAACGAAGGGCGCGAATTGAGGGCGGCTGTTGAAGTGCAGCGCGCGCGCCACAAGCTCCTTGCCCGTGCCGCTCTCGCCGAGAATCAGGGCGGTGCTGTCGGTGTCCGCCACCCGCTCGACCATTTTGAAGACATCCTGCATCTTGGTCGAGGACCCAATGATCTGGCTGAACTGGTATTTCTTCTTGAGCTGCTTTTTGAGATACAGGTTTTCCGAAACCGCGTCGTTGTAAGAGAGCGCTCTTTGAACGCAAAGCTTGAGCTGATCGAGCTTGAAGGGCTTTTCCAGATAATCGTAGGCCCCTTTGCGCATCGCCTCCACGGCCGATTCGACGGAGCCGTAGCCCGTGATGAGGATCACGATCGCAAGAGGATTGAGGGAGCGGGCTTTGCTGAGGATTTCAAGCCCGTGGGCACGGGCTTTCTCCAGGTAGAGATCGGTGATGACTAATTCGGGCGCGGTGGCTTCGATGGCCTCCAGGGCGGCATTGCCGTTCGTAAAGGGGAACACCTCGTGCCCCTCCCCGCGGAGCAACTCCGTAACCATTTGCACCATGGTCACTTCGTCATCGATCAACATCACTTTGGCCATGGAATCTGAGGCTAGACCTCCACCAAGAGCCAAGCAAGTTTGATTCCGCCTAATCTCGTCCTGGGAACGCTTTTCAAGGGGAACAACGAAGCGTTGCGAGTTTTCTGTCCTTGAGCCTGTTGCCGGGGGTCAGGACCCGGATCTCCATGACGCGGGTAAGTTGGAATGTATGAGAAAGACATGACGAAGCACGAGGCCTATCCCTTATCCTGGAAACGGCAATCGCCGTCTTAAGCAAGAAAACTCCGCCGGGCCGGGGTGCGGAACGGTGACTAACAAGTCAGTCGGGAGGTTTAAGGTCCAGTTGAACTCGCCGCGTTCAGAGCCTTGAGATCGAAATCCTCCCAACGAAACGCCCAGACTTCCGTTTCAATGTGGCCGCTGACCTCTTCCCCCAATTTCAGCCCCGAGCGAGACAGCGTGATCGATCCTTTGCTGTTTGAGATGTAACCGAGAACTCGGTGGGATTTCGTCCCACGAACCCCCGTCACAAGGTAGCCGATGGCCTGCTTGCCATCAAGGGGAACGATCCCGCCCTTGAGGAAGGCATCTTGATCCACGGAGATGTAAAGGCTCACCGGGGCCGTGACCCCATCCACGGATGCCGTCACGAGTACGGTGGCAAAGTCCGGGTGACGAGGGTGAATGCCGGTGCGGCTCCGCGCCTGCTTGTCTGAATACTGCCGCCGGTAGTATTCCAGATTCAAGCGTCCGAGGTGTTGCGGTGAAGAAGGCGTCGGCTCACTGCCGAGCAGGTTCGTCGACCACACCGTCGAAAAGCTCGCCGAGAGTTTGCCGGCCCATTCCAGATGGCGGTTCGGGCGGCTCGGGTAGGTCCAGGGCGTGGCAGGCTGCGCCAGTTCGGCATCCAGCGCGGCCCGTTGAGTGCGAATGTATTCCCGCACTTTCTTCAAACCAGCGACGAATTGCGGCTTGGGAATGGTAATCCGATCCTTCACGAGCACCTCCAGGCGGTCCACTTCCGCCAAAAGTTCCGGCTCTTTCCAGACCATGGCCAGAAGTTCGCGCATTCGATGACGATACTTCTCGCGCGTCTCCGGATGATTGTAGAGCAGGCGGGAAAGTTGGCTGTTGGCCACCACCGAGACCGGAGGCACGAAGGGGACAAACACATGCGGATCTCCGAACGTCGAGTCCGCGCCCCAGGCGATGAAGTGAAACTTGTCCGATTTGGGATCGTGATAAACGAAGGCGTTGTTTTGATTGCCGGCGAAACCATCCCAATGACCGATCAGAACCTCGGTCGCCCAAAAATTGAGATAAGCGTTCAGATCCACGACTTCGGAAACGCGATCGATCATTCCCTCCTTCGAATCCAAAGCCCGCACCACCCGCTCCAGGTCGGCGCGGTCCTTGGTCTGCTTGTGATTCTTGGACTCGAAGGCATGGACCCAACCGGGACGGAAGTCGCTGAAGGCAGCTTCATAGAGATGGCCTTGCGGGCTGGAAAAGTGCCGCCGCAGAAAACGTTCGTCCACGGCTTCGAGATGCGAGTAGAGGCCCAGGCTTTTCCCGTTGACGGTCACCCGGGCGAGATTGCAGCGCGGCGCGGGCACACCCGCCGCCGCGAACACCCGGTAACCCAGGGCTTGTTGCACTTGCGAAGGATCCTGATTGTTGTTGTGCAGCGTGAAACGTGCTTCGCCGGCAAACGTCTGGCCTTTCACATACTGATCGAAATCGATGTTGAAAGAGGGGCGTGCCGTGTTATCGGATCCCAGCAAGCCCCGCTTGCGAATTCCGACGTTCTTGATCGTGACGCCGTCAATGGTGACATCGCCCTTGAACCAGTCGTACGCCCTGGTCAGCGCTTGGGGCTTCTCACCGCGGTTCTGGCTGAACTGCTCGCTGAGATCTCGCTTCTGCCGCCGGAGCTTTTCAAAATCTTCCGGCGGCAGGGTGATTTGCACTTCCAGCAACCGGTTCAGGTCGAAAAATTCATCGTTCGACAAAGCCGCTGGCCCGGTCCCAGCAGCTTGATGGCGAGGGGTGAGGGCGAGGAGGCAGGCCATCGCCAGCCCGATTCGTGGTGTTTTGTGCAATAAGGTCATCGTCGAGGGTCCTGCGACCGAAAGTACGATGATGTTGCCGGCAGACTGGCCGGCTTCCAGCCTAATCAGCTCCTTATCCTCGGTGAACTTGCGGGTGCTTCATGTGGGCAAAGACCAGATGCCGAGCGCCTTCATCAGGTCCATGACCTCCTCCGTCATCTTGATGCCATGCTCGATGGAGGTGCTGCCCGCCAGGACGGCACGCTCCACCCCCCTCGCTGCCGGACAGCGTCGTGTGTCACAGGACCCTGCTCGTGTTCAAAGACCGCCCACCCGCCGAGAAGTCTCTTGTCGACCCCTCTTCATGAAGCTTTGCCGCAGCCCCTGGGAGACTCCCTGGAAGCGTGACGGTCGACGAGGGACAGGTTCGACCTGGCAAATTTCAGGGCTGGACGCCTACTCCACTTCTCTTGCCCGGTAGAATCGAGCGGCTGCGGAAGCGTTAGCTTCGCTGAATCTGCCTACAGCTTCAGTCGCCACGAGGGTGCCCGCTTCCTTCCAGGTGACTAAATCCTCGGAGAATTCCACGACATACTTCGACCCCGGCAAGGAAGGCCAACTGATTTCCAAGGCACCTTCAGGCGAGACCCTGGGATGGTTCATGCTCAACGGATCACGCAACTTGACGGCAAATGCCGTCGAAGTGGTGGCGCCATTCTGGTTGTCCGTGGCCTTGGCCGTGAAGGAACGCCCTCCTACGGCCAGGGTTGAAAGATCGACCGTGAATTCAAAAGGCGCCGCCGTCACCGTGGTCAGCAAGGTTCCATCCGCGAAAAACTCGACTTTCGAAACCGTTCCATCCGAATCCGCTGCCGTGGCCGTCAGCTTCAGCTTGCCGGTTCGCAAGGCGAACGCACTCGAGGCGTCGCCGGCAACCGTGATGGTGGGCGCCTTGTTGACAGGAGCAGGTACGCTGGAGGCCAGCCACGGACGGGAGGCCCGAAAACCCGCGGTCGCACGACCATCACCATCCGGATCACCCATTTCCTCGCCATTCGTGAAACCGTCGCCGTCCGAATCGAGATTAAAGATCCGAGACCAGAATTGCTGGGAACCATTGGGCGTGACGAATTGATTCACGTCTTCGCCAAATGAAGTTCGTGGACCTCCGCCGCCGGAGGAGACATGACAGAGGGCACAGCCAAATGTGTTCCCATTCGGCACATAAAAGCTGGTGCGGAAATTCCGAGCCTGCGCGGTCATCACGACGGAAAAAAGGGCGACGACAAACCCCGGCAATGCCAATCCTCGGAAAAAAACGATGGAGAATTTCATATTTTAGTTAAAATCTGAAGATTTGTATCTACCTTTGGCCCTGTTTTGAGGCAATCTCTGGATCCGATGTGCGACAAGAAACACAGCGCATGGCTTGACCCCGGGGAGGTTTCGCTCATAAATGGGGATCATCGCCGCCGAATCTGACTCCTATCGCGTATGACATCCTCGTTTCTCCGCTCCTCGATGATCCCCAAGCTCCCTCTGGCCATGGCCTGCGCCCTGGTCTGCTATGCCATTCATGCCGCCGAACCCGAACCGGAATCACCCCAGGTCAAGTTTCCGGACAAGAAACTCGAGGCCGCGGTCCGCAAATTCGTCTTCGAAAAGCGCGACAACGACAAACCCATTACCGAGGCCGACATGGTCAATCTCTCGGTCATCGAAGCGAAAAGCGCCGGAATCACGAACCTTGCGGGACTCGAAAAAGCGGTCAACCTCGCCTCGCTCGACCTCGCCAAGAACCAGGTGGCAGACCTCAAACCGCTGTCCGGCATGGCCCGTCTGCAATTTCTGGATCTTTCCGACAATCGTGTGGAAGAACTGGGCCCCCTGGCCACCAACCTTGCGCTTCAATACCTCGAACTGTCGAACAACAAGGTCCGCGACGTCCGCGCCCTCTCAGGATTGACCAATATGGCCTCCCTCTATCTGAGCGGAAACAAACTGAAAGATGTCGCCCCGTTAACCCAATTCCCCAAGATCGCGTCCCTCTACCTCGATCGCACAGGCATTCGCTCGATTCAAGGTCTCGGGCGGTTGCAAACCCTGTTCTCGCTTTCACTGGCCAGCAATAACATCTCCGACCTGTCCCCTCTGAACGGTCTGAATCGCATTTCGTTCCTCATGCTTGAACACAACAAGGTCAAAGACCTTGCCCCCCTCGTCACCATGGGCCAAAACGACAAGGAACAACGATTCGCCCCGTTCTTGCAGGTCTATCTGAAGGGGAATCCCCTCGCCGCCAAGACCAAGCGTGAACAGCTTCCGGTTCTCGAAAAAATCGGGATGCGCATCAGGAACTGAGCTTTTTCAACAGGCGAGTCGTCGAACGGCCCGGCAGAAAGGGGAGAAAAATGATTCTCCCCCCGTTCGACTCCACCACCCTTCGTTCGTCCTGCGGAATCGTCTCCACGGTATAGTCGCCCCCCTTAACATAAATGTCAGGCCGAGCCTCGGCCAGAAACGCCGTCGCCCGCAGTTCGTCGAAAACACAGACGCCGCTGACGGATTCCAGCGCCGCCAACACGGCCGCTCGGTCCTCCTCGGGGTTGACCGGGCGTCCTGTTCCCTTGAGTTCACGCACCGAACGGTCGCTGTTCAATCCCACCAACAACGCATCCCCGGCGTTTCGCGCCGCCTCCAAATATTGCGCGTGTCCGGCGTGCAAAATGTCGAAGCAGCCATTGGTCACCACGAGCCGCAACCCTCGTGAACTCAATCCTTCCCTCCAACCGGGCAACGCGGACCTCGTCAAAATCTTCGTTCGAAAGCCTTGGGGCATGCGGACAGTTTGAGATCGGCAGGTAGCCGCTGGAAACCACAAAATGTTCCTCCGGTCCGACCCGCCCCTTTCCGGTCCTCGTTCACCAGCATTTCCCACCCCTTGGGCAGTTCCAGTTTCCGGACTCAAAAGGTCGATTTCTCGGAGAATCTGATGGAATCTGCGTTGAACCTGATTTTTCACAGATTTTTCCTTGTCACCACAATCCCTAGTGCTACCCTCCGAGGACTGCGCTACTAAATGGGGTCCACGAGACTTCGAGGGAGCGTATTTTGCTTCGAAAACCAAGCTGTTTTCGCCGTTTTTTTGCCATTGCCAGAAAGTCCCAAGTTCCATCTCCACCCGAAACCCATTCACCACCCGCTCGCCATGATTGATGCCCAGGATTCAGTGATCGCGCCTGTCGGCGCCAGCCGCCGCAAATCTAAACCCGTCGCGTCTGCACGACCGGCTCGGGAACGTGCGAAACGCGGAAGCCGGACCCACCCTTTGGATCTCGCCCGCGTCTTCAGCAAGGCTCATATCCATCCCTTCGACGAAATCGAGTGGGATCGGCGCAATGCAGAGATCACCGATGACGCGGGGAAGGTCATTTTCAAACAGGAGAACGTGGAGGTTCCCAAGAGTTGGTCCATGCTCGCGACCAAGGTGGTGGTGTCGAAGTACTTTTATGGCGAGCAAAACACTCCGGAACGCGAAACCTCGGTGCGCCAACTCATCCAGCGCGTTTGTCGCACCATCGCGGATTGGGGGGTCAAGGATGGCTATTTCAGCAAGGCCGCCGGCGAGGTCTTCTGCGACGAATTGACCTGGCTTTGCGTCAACCAATACGGTGCGTTCAATTCGCCGGTCTGGTTCAACGTCGGGCTGTTCCACCAATACGGCATCGGGAAAAACTCCGCCCGGGGCAACTGGTATTACAATCGTCAGCACGGAGAAGCGGAGCGCGCCCCCACCCAGTACGAATACCCCCAAGGCAGCGCCTGCTTTATTCAGTCCGTCGAGGACAACATGGAAGACATCATGCGCCTGGCGTACAGCGAGGCGATGCTCTTCAAATACGGTTCCGGCACGGGCACCGACCTGACGCCCATTCGCTCGAGCAAGGAAAAACTCAGCGGCGGCGGGCGTCCCAGCGGTCCGTTGTCGTTCCTCAAGGTGTACGATCAGGTGGCCAACGTGGTGAAGTCCGGAGGCAAAACCCGGCGGGCGGCGAAAATGAACACGCTGCGCGATTCCCACGGGGACATTGAGGAGTTCATCGACGCCAAGCAGAAGGAGGAAAAGAAGGCCTGGGCGCTCATCGAACAGGGTTACGACGGCTCTTACAACGGCGACGCGTACGGCAGCGTCATGTACCAAAACGAAAATCTCTCGGTGCGCGCCAGCGACGAGTTCATGACCGCGGCCCTCGAGGGTGGGGACTGGTGGACCCGCTCGGTCACGACCGGAAAACCCCTGGAGAAAAAGAGCGCCACGGCCCTCCTCCGCAAGATCGCCGAGGGCACGTGGATCTGCGGCGATCCCGGGTTGCAATACGACGGAGCCGTTCAAAAGTGGCATACCTGCAAAGGGACGGAACCCATCCATTCCACCAATCCCTGCTCGGAATACGTATTTCTCAACAACACCGCTTGCAACCTCGCCTCGCTCAATCTGATGCGCTTCAAGCGCGAAGACGGCGTGTTCGAAGTGGAACGATTCAAGGCGGCCGTGCGCATCTTCATCACGGCCCAGGAAATCCTGGTCGATAATGCCAGTTATCCGACCAAAACGATCGCCGAAAATTCCCACCTGTTTCGGACCCTCGGGCTGGGTTACGCGAATCTTGGCTCCCTCATCATGAGCTACGGACTTCCCTACGACTCCGACGAAGGACGCGCGCTTGCCGGCGCCTTGACGTCCATCATGACGGGGCACGCCTACGAGCAATCCTCGGCGATTGCCGCCGCCATGGGACCCTTTAAGGGCTACCGCGAGGCTCGCTGCACTCATGTGCCCGTGCCTCTCGCGCCCGACAACGTGGAATCCATGCTCGGCGTGATCCGGTTGCACCGGGACGCCGTCGAAACCATCGCGCCATCGAAGGACTTCGCCTCGCTCAAAGAGGAAGCGCGTTTGTGCTGGGACCGTGCCCTCGCCTCGGGAAACGAGCACGGCTATCGCAACGCCCAAGTCACCGTGCTGGCGCCCACCGGCACGATCGCGTTCCTGATGGATTGCGACACGACCGGAGTCGAGCCCGACATCGCCCTCGTCAAGTACAAGCTCCTCGCCGGCGGGGGCATGCTCAAGATCGCCAATCGAACCGTGCCCGAAGCGCTCGAACGTCTGAACTACAGCGCCGCCGAGATCGCCGCCATCGTGGCCTACATCGAAAAACACGACACCATTGAGGATTACGAGGAGAACGGCGTTGGATTCCGCAGTGGACTCAAGCCCGAGCATCTGCCGGTCTTCGATTGTGCCTTCCGCGCCAACCACGGCCAGCGAAGCATTCATTATCTCGCGCATTTGAAAATGATGGCGGCCGCGCAACCGTTCATCAGCGGCGCGATTTCCAAGACCGTCAATCTCCCGAGGGAGTGCTCCGTCGAGGACATTCAGGACGCCTACGTGCAGGCCTGGAAGATGGGGTTGAAGTGCGTGGCAATTTACCGCGACGGTTCCAAGCGGTCGCAGCCGCTCAACACCAGGAAGACCAACGAAGGCGGCGAAAAGCCGGATGGCGCCACACTCGATGGGAAGGTCAAAGGCCTGGAAACCGAACTCCAACGCCTCCGCGAAGCCGCGATCCAGCCGCTCCGCCGCCGCCTGCCGGAAACACGCCGCGCCGTGACGCACAAGTTCGATATCGCCGGCCACGAAGGCTATCTGACCGTTGGGCTCTTCGAGGACGGCCAGCCCGGCGAGCTTTTCATCACCATGGCCAAGGAAGGCTCCACCATCGGCGGCCTAATGGACAGCATCGGCACGCTCACGAGCATGGCGTTGCAATACGGAGTGCCGTTGGAGGCGCTCGCCCGCAAGTTCGCCCACCAGCGATTCGAGCCTTCCGGCTTCACCAAGAATCCAGACATCCGGAACGCCTCCTCGATCATCGACTACGTTTTTCGCTGGATGGCTCACCAGTTCATTCCGGGGTATCGCGACTCCCAACGGCCCGCCCAGACGGAACTCCCCATGCCCGACTTGGATGCCGAGTTAAAAAAAAACTTGAACCGGCCGGTGCCTGACCTCCCTGTCGTTGAGGAGAGCGATACCGCCTTCGAGGCGAAAACAGCCCTGATGACCGCCCTGCGCTCACGTCCGCGCGTGTCCGTGGCGACCCTTGAACGCGTCTCCCTCACCACGTTCGAGAATCAGCAAGATGCGCCTTCGTGCCCGAATTGCGGGCATATCGCGGTTCGCAACGGAGCCTGCTACAAGTGCCTCAATTGCGGCGAAAGCCTGGGATGCAGCTAACACCCGTCTCCTATGGGATGGGTTCCAACCACGCCTCCCGATCTCACCTTCACTTCGTCCGCGGGAGAGCGGGTGCTGCGCTTCGTCGGTGACTGGCTGGTCATCCGGCTCACGGATCGCCGCGGCGTTTCCGGAGCCTGGACCCCCTTTCTCCGCACCACGGTGGGGCGGGCTCGGGTCGAGCGTGAACGCATCATCCGAGCTGCCCGAAACACCGAGCGAGGCCATGACGAAGCTTGGGTGGACCTTCCGATGGCCAGGGAAAACGAGAGTTCCTGGTGCATCACGGTGCCTTTGGCGGAAGTGGGTTTCTTTCGCGCCAAACCTTTCCTCGTCGATGGCCAGGGCCGCCAATACTGGCCCGCCGGCGAAGACCTCGGCATCAGCGTCCATCCGAACGATTATCGCACCGCGAACACGCTCTACTGCGCCTTCACGAGGTTGTTCGGTCCGTCCCGCTTCGCAGACCAGGCCAGGAGTGAAGCCTGGGAAAAGCGGCTGGGCGAACTGGACGAACTCGGTTTCACCGCCATTCCACCTTCGGGAAAATTGCGCGATCTGACCCGCCAGATCCCTCACATCTTCGACCGGCTCGGTTTTCGCATCCTGCAGCTTCTCCCGATCAATCCCACCCCCACAACCCTCGCAAGGTTCGGACGCTTCGGGAGTCCGTATGCCGGACAAGATTTGACCGCGATTGACCCCGCGCTGGTCGAGCTGGACCGCCGGACGACAGGCGTGGAGCAGTTTCTCGAACTGGCTGACGAGGTTCATGCGAAGGATGGAAAACTTTTCCTCGATCTCGTGATCAACCACACCGGATGGGGCTCGAGACTGTTCGAGGAACATCCCGAGTGGTTCTTGCGCGATGCTGACGGAAGGTTCGCGAGTCCGGGGGCGTGGGGTAACGTCTGGGAGGATCTGGTCGAGTTGAAACCCGATGGCCCGGAACTTTGGGAATCGTTCGCCAGCGCCTTTCTGGTGTGGTGCCGCCGGGGGGTCGATGGTTTTCGCTGCGACGCGGGATACAAAGTGCCGATGCCGGTCTGGCGCTACGTGGTGGCCCGGGTGCGCACCGAGTTCCCGAACACGCTCTTTCTGCTGGAAGGCCTGGGGGGCGGTTGGTGGGACACGGAAGCGCTGTTGACCGAGGGGGGCATGCAATGGGCCTATTCGGAGCTGTTCCAGGAGTTTACCAGCAGACAAATCGCCGGATATTTGGATCACGCGATTCAGGCCAGTCAGCGCGTCGGCTTGCTCGTCCATTACAGCGAGACTCATGACAACAACCGCCTGGCCGTCCAGGGCCGGGCGTGGTCTCTGCTGCGCAACCAACTTTGCGCGCTGACAAGCCCTAACGGCGGCTATGCCATCACCACAGGCGTCGAATGGCTGGCCACGGAAAAGGTCAATGTCCACCAAAATTCGGGTTTGCGCTGGGAGGCTCCCGACCATATCACGCGAGAAATCGCCACCCTCAACCGCCTTCTCGCCGAACATCCCTGTTTCTTCGATGGAGCCAGCCTGGAGCGATTGAGTCCGCCCGACAGCGCGGTTTATGTCCTGCTGCGGCAGTCCCAGGACCGCCGTCACGCCGTGTTGATCGTGGTCAATCCTCAGGATGAAGCGCCCCAAAGGGCCCGATGGACCCTTCCTCGCGCGACGTCCCCCGACGATCCACGCTACCATTTCAGCGCATGGCGGGACCTGCTCGGCCAAACCGCGCCAGCCCTAGAAGTGGATTCGGACGGTGGATGTTTTTCCGAGATTCCACCATGCACTGCCTATTGCCTCGCTCCTGCCGGCGACTACGAAATCGCGCAAGGCCAGGCGTACCGCGCATCCAGCTCGCGCCGGGCCTGGGCCATGCAGAGAGCCGGGGAAATCGATGAAGCGACGTGCCTCGCACTCGCCCGAGCCAGAGGCATCGCAGAGGCGGTGGAACAAGATCCGGCGGGGTTCCTGGCGATGCTCACCCGCCCGTTTGAGCCGGAACCAGACAACCCCGCCTTCGATTGCACCCGAAGAACAGCCGAACTCCGAAGGCGCGGCGATTATCTACCCGTGACGGAATGGAGCGAAAGCGACACGAGCCGGATTACGCTCGTGCCTGCCGGACATTGGCTGCTGATTCATCATCCTGAACCTTTCACCGCCACCTGCACCCGTGGAAACGACTTCCACCCCATGCGGCTCGAGAGTTGTCCGGTCCAAAACGGGTGGATCGCGGCCGTGGCACCCAACGGCGGGCTCGGACATTCCCGGTTGAACTTGCGCACCCGGCGCAGCCCGGCGGCGAGCTTCACCGGCGCCCTTCATTTCTTGAATCCACCCACCCCGGTTCAAGCGTTGGGTTCAGTTTCTGCCCAGCCCGCACCGGCACAGCTGTTGCCGAATCAGCTTGTGTTGCTGACCAACGGACGAGGCGGGATGTGTCGGGTTCGGCTGGATCTGGGCCGGATCGAATCCAAATACGATTGCCTGCTGGGCGCGAATCTTCATCCGTCGTTGCCGGTGGATCGTCATGTCCTCGTCAAGCGTTTGCGATTGTGGAGCAACGCGAACCGGTTTCTGACGCCGCTCGATTTCCATAACCTCTCGGATTTCCAACTCGAACCGATCCCCCGATGGGCCTTCCGCGCCTTTGCCGGTGCGGGATCGAACATCCCCGTGGAAGTTTCCATGAGCATGGACGCGTTTGCCAACACGGTTCGCGTGCGGCTCCACCGCCCTCGCCACGAGCACGCGGATCTTTTCCCGCTCGTCTTGACCGCCCGCCTGGATCTGGAGGATCGCAGCTTTCATTCGGAAACCCGGAGAGGTCCCGGCGCAGACGATCATTTCCGGCGCCACACGAGTGCTTTGAAGAATCCGGCGGGATTCCGGTTCAAACCGGCGGAGGATCGCCCGCTCACGGCCTTTTGCGCGACCGGAGATTACCATGAAGCACCGGAATGGTCCGAAAATATTCCCCATCCCCACGAGGCTTCGCGCGGCCAAACGGCCAGCGGGGACGCCTTCAGTCCGGGTTGGTTTGAGATGGCACTCGAGCCCGGCGCTTCCGCCGAACTGGTCATCACCGCGGAAAGCGTCCCCGAGACTGCCTTGGCGTTGGCGGAAAACCGGCTCTCCAACACTCCTCCCCTCAACGTCACCCCCGGGCGCTCGCGATTTTTTTCGCGCCTGGCGCGAGCGGCGGACCAGTTTCGCGCGCGCCGTGGAGAAGGCGAGACGGTGATCGCGGGTTATCCTTGGTTTCTCGATTGGGGAAGGGACAGTCTCATCGCCGCCCGGGGCTTGATCAGTTGCGGCAGGACGGAGGAAGTCCTCAACCTGTTATGCACATTCGCGCGTTTCGAAGCGGGTGGCACCCTGCCGAATAGCATCCACGCGCAGGACGCCTCGAACCGCGACACTTCCGACGCGCCCCTCTGGCTGGGCGTGGTCGTGGAGGAGCTGGCCTCAGCCTGCGCGAAGTCCACAAACCCCACCGATGTCCTGGCTGTCCCCGTGCATCCGCGAGGACGCCGCATGGTGGAGGTGCTGGAATCCACCGCCACCCATTATCTGCGGGGCACTGCCAACGGAATTCGAGTAGACCCCGATTCCGGATTGGTTTGGAGCCCGGGGCATTTTACATGGATGGATACCAACTACCCCGCGGGAACCCCTCGCGAAGGCTATCCCATCGAGATTCAGGCCCTCTGGGTCCGCCTCCTCAGACAACTGGCCATGGCCGAGGGCACGAAGGACCCAAGCCATTGGCGAGCCTGGGCGGAGAAAGCCGCTGCCTCGCTGGAAGGTTTGTTTTGGCTGGAACGGAAGGGTTGGTATGCCGACGTGCTCAGGGCGCCGGCTGGAGTTTCCGCCCAAGCCGCGCACATCGACGACGCGCTCCGTTCCAACATGATCCTGGCGATCGCGCTGGGCACCCTTGGATCGAGCGAAGGCGGGCGAGTGCGGTCACGGCGCGCCGTGCAAGCCGCAACCAGGCACTTGGTCGTCCCGGGTGCGCTTCGCTCTTTGGCTCCCTTGCGGGTCGAACTTCCGTTGCCGGTCAAGGGCCATGATGGACGACTTCTCAACGATCCGCATCATCCCTACTGGGGACACTATGAGGGCGACGAGGATACCCGGCGCAAACCCGCCTACCACAACGGCACCGCTTGGTGCTGGACGTTTCCCTCATTCTGCGAAGCGATGCTCCGAGCGTGGCCGGATGATCCGCAAGCACGCTCGGCGGCGCGCAGCTATCTTGATTCGTCGGAGTTACGGCTGGACGAGGGTTGCCTCGGCCAACTGCCGGAGATTCTGGATGGCAACGCGCCCCATCGAGCGCGGGGATGCGACGCTCAAGCCTGGAGCGTGACGGAGGCGGCGCGAGTGCTCAGCCTGTTCGAATCCTGACCCGCCGGGCGGTGAGCACCGCCGAACGACTTCAGTTCGAAAGCTGCTTCTCCAGAATGGAACCGACGAGGGACGGGTTGGCCTTGCCTTTGCTCAACTTCATGACCTGGCCTTTGAGAAAGTTCAGCGCGGCGGCCTTGCCGGCGCGAAAATCCTCGGCGCTCTTCGGATGAGCGGCAATCACGTCCTCGCAAAACTTCTCCAAAGCCGCGGTATCGCTCACCTGAGCCAAACCTTTCCTGTCGACGATGGACCCCGGCGAAGCGCCGGTGAGGAAAGTCTCTTGAAAGACTTCTTGCGCGATCTTGGAACTGATGCGCCCGCTTTCCACCAAAAGCACCAACTCTGGAATCGCGGACGCGGGAAATTTCAACCCGTCAAGTCCTACTCCGTGTTCGGCCATGAGAGCGCGCAAATTGTTGATGATCCAATTGGCAATCGATTTGGAATGGCCGCCCGCGCGAGCCACAGCCTCGAAATAGTTCCCCAACGCCGCCTCCGCCGTCAGCACTTCGGCATCGCCCTCAGGCAAGGCAAAATCCCGCATCAAGCGCATTTTCCGGTCCAGCGGAAGCTCCACCATCCGGGCACGCACGGATTGCAGCCATCGCTCGTCCGGTTGGAGCGGCATGAGATCGGGTTCAGGAAAATACCGGTAATCGTGGGCATCTTCCTTGGAGCGCATGGGTTCCGTAATCCCCGCCACGTCGTCCCAACGCCTCGTCTCCTGGCTCAAGGCCCCGCCTCCGCGCAGAACCCCGATTTGGCGCGGAATTTCAAAGTCGAGCGCACGGCGCACGGCGCTGAAGGAATTCATGTTCTTGATCTCGATCTTGGCGCCCAGTGTCGAGAACCCCTTGGGCCGCACGCTCACGTTGACGTCGCAACGGACCATGCCCTTTTCCATGTCGCAATCACTCACCCCGCCCTGAACCAGCACCGCTTTCAACGCGTTCAGGTACTCCACCGCCATGTCGGGGCTTGTGATATCCGGCTCGGAGACAATCTCCAACAAGGGAACGCCGGCACGGTTGAAATCGACTCCGCTGTGGCGGTCGAAATGGAAATTCTTGCCCACGTCCTCCTCGAGATGAGCCCTCGTGATCCGAACCCGCACCACGCCGCTCCCGAACTCGAAATCGAGCCACCCGTTCCGGGTGGAAGGCATGGCGTACTGCGTGATTTGATAGTTCTTGGGCACGTCCGGATAGAAGTAGTTCTTGCGATCAAACTTGGCCGTCCGGGGAACCTCGCAATGCAGAAGCAAGCCGGTGAGGGTCGTCAGTCTGAGGGCTTCCTCATTCGGCACGGGCAGCACGCCCGGCAACCCCAAGCACACGGGACACACGAGGGTGTTCGGACCGGCCCCAAACGCGTTGGCACATCCACACCACATCTTGGAGCGGGTCTTGAGCTGAACGTGCGTCTCGAGGCCGATGATGGGTTCGTAATCCATGGGGAATTCTCCGCTTCAAACGCCCTCAGCAAGAGGCGGGAATTGGCGGTGCCAAGCATTGCTCTGCTCATAGGCGTGGGCGACGCGCAGCAACGTCTCCTCCCCGAATGAAGGGCAGAGGATCTGAAGTCCAATCGGCAGCCGTGGATTCGCGGTCCATCCGCACGGCACGCTGACACCACAGTTGCCCGCCAAATTACAGGAAATGGTGAAAATATCGGACAAATACATTTGCAGCGGGTCGCTTGATTTTTCCCCCACGCGAAAGGCGGCGGTCGGCGTCGTGGGCGACACGATGGCATCCACTTGCCTGAAAGCGTTCTCGAAATCCTGACGGATCAGCGTGCGCACTTTCTGGGCGCGCAGATAATACGCGTCGTAATAGCCGCTGCTCAGCGCGTACGTCCCCAGGATGATGCGGCGCTTGACCTCCGGCCCAAATCCGGTGCCCCGGCTCGCCGAATACAATTGGGCGGGATCAGCCCCATCCACCCGCAGGCCATAGCGGATGCCGTCAAATCTCGCGAGGTTGGCACTGGCCTCCGCCGTCGCCAAAATGTAATAGGTCGCAACGGCGTACTCGCTGTGCGGCAGCGAAACCCCCCGGACTTCCGCCCCGAGGTTCTGCAATTGCTTCACCGCCGCGTCCACGGCGGCTTTGACCTCCGGATCCAGCCCGCCCACCATGAACTCCTTCGCCAAACCAACCCTCAAACCCTTCAAATCGCGGCCCAGCACCGCCTCGTAGTCGGGCACCGGTTCAGGCAGACTCGTGCAATCTTTCGGATCATGACCGCTGATCACACGCAACAGGATCGCGGCATCGCGGGTGTCCCGGCTGAACGGCCCGATCTGATCCAAAGACGAGGCAAAAGCGATCAACCCATAGCGCGAAACGCGTCCGTAGGTGGGCTTGAGTCCCACCACCCCGCAGAGCGCCGCGGGCTGCCGAATGGACCCCCCGGTGTCGGATCCCAGGGTGGCGGGCAGCTCATGAGCCGCCACGGCCGCGGCGGAACCGCCCGAACTGCCACCCGGAATCCGGGTCGTGTCCCATGGATTCAGCGTGGTCCGGAAACCCGAGTTCTCGGTTGAACTGCCCATGGCGAATTCATCCATGTTCAAGCGCCCGATGATCACGGCGCCCGCTTCCCGCAGCCGGCTCACCACCGTCGAATCATAGGGCGAGACAAACCCCTGCAGAATCTTCGAGGCGCAGGACGCGGGGTGTCCGCGGGCGACGATGACGTCCTTCAACCCGATCGGCAGGCCCAACAAGGGCTTCTGCTGGTGCGAAACTCCGTTCGCGATCTCCCGATCCGCCGCGTCGGCTTGAGCCATTGCGTCCTGCTCATCCCAGCTCAAGAAGGCATGGATGGAGGGCTCCGTCCTCCGGATGTGCGCCAGGCAATCGCGCACGATGTCCCGGGAGGATGCCTCCCTCTTTTCCAGCCGCGCGCGCAACTCGCTCAAGGTCAGATGATGCAGCATGGGGAGAAGCTCGTTTACTCGACGATTTTCGGAACGATAAAAAGCCCTCCGGCCTTGGAAGGCGCGTTCCGCAGTGCGTCCTCATGCCCCAGCGAAGAGGTGATCTCATCCGGACGCATCACATTCACGCGTGGGAAAGGATGGGCGGTGGGTTCTACTTGGGAGACATCCACTTTCTTGAGCTGCTCGATGTAGGCGAGGATCGAACCCAACTGGGAGGAGAGGTGGGCTTGCTCCTCGCCGGTCAACTTCAGCCTTGCCAGATTCGCCACGTAGCGAATGTCAAATTCGTCCTGGGCCATAGAATTCGAAAAGTGGAATGCGGGCAGGCCGGGCTCGGGCCTCGCCGGGTGAGCGCTTAATCTTCCCCAAACTTGCCGCGCAGGAGCGATTCAATCTCGGTCACGGCTTGAGCGGCGTCGCCCCCTTCCGCGATGACCGTCAGCTTCGATCCCTGCCCGGCCGCCAGCATCATGAGCCCCATGATGCTCTTTCCATTCACCCGCTCGCCGTCCTTTTCAACATGGATCTCAGCGGCGAACCGGCTCGCGGTCTTGACAAATTGCGCGGCCGGCCGGGCGTGAATGCCCAGCTTGTTGGACACCGTCAGCACTCTGACGATGGAATCGACGCTGCCGGTGCTTTTGCTCGTCGCGCTCATGGCTGGGGCGCAGTATGGTGCGTCGTCCCGGAGCGGGGCAATGCCGAAGATGCCCGGAAGCCCTTGAAATTTAGGCCGGAACCGGAGCGGAAGCGGAGGATGTTCGCGCGCCCGCGGGGGAGGCAGTCCCGCCAGGCTTGCCTTTTCGGTGTCTCCAGAATCGCCGTCGGCGCGATCTCGTCTCCTCCGCGGAGTAAAGCCGCTTGATCAAGTCCACCATCCCGGCTTCCAGCCTCGCCACGGACATTTGCTTGGGTCGCAAATTGACATCGAACAATGTGCAGGCATCCCACGCGGTCTCCTCGATCAGCCGCCCTTCCTGCTTCAACCGCGCATAGAGGGGCGTGCCCGGAAAAGGCGTCAGCACCGTCACCTGCACCTCATAGAGAGACGATTCTCGGACGAAGTCGAATACACGATCGAACGCCGACTCGGTGTCGGCGTCCAAGCCCAGAATGAAGCAGCCATTGACGGTGATGCCGTAGGATTGAATGCGATCGATGGCTTCGAGATAACGATCCCGCCGTCTCCATTTCCAGTTCGCCTTCTCCTCAAGGCCGTCCAGGCTGTCCTTGGCCGGGCTCTCCAATCCGATCAAGACCTGCCGGCATCCCGCGTCCCTCATCAATCCAAGCAGTTCGGGATCGTCCGCCACCCGCACGTCGGCTTCGGTAAACCACGGCACATTCTCGCGAGCCAGCGCCCGCAAGAGCTCCTTGGCGTGCCCTCGATGCACAAAACTATTGTCATCCGCAAACTCAATGAAAGGCCTGGGCCATAAGGCGCGGATGGCCTTGATCTCCTCCATGACCTTGGCCACCGGCTTGGTCTTGTAATGGGCCGTCAAAAGGATCGAACTCGCGCAGAGCGAGCAGCGGTGCGGACAACCCCGGCTGGTTTGCACCGTCAGCCGGTTGTAACGCGAAGGATCCAACAAATCGAAGCGAGGCAGAGGAGCTTGCCGGAGATCGAAACTCTCCCCTCGTGGAGCTCGATAGACCGGCTTCAGGGTTCCCGAATCCAGGTCGGACAGCACCTCGGGCCAGATCAATTCCCCCTCTCCAACGGCAACAGAACCGACCTGGGCCACCCCTTCGTCCGGAAGCGCGGTCGCATGCAGTCCGCCGAGAATGACGGGAATCCCCTTGGCACGGTAAGCCGCCGCAACCTGGTAAGCATCCCGAATCTGGGCCGACAACGATGTCAGGGCCACAAGGTCAAAGTCCATCGGCAAGGTGTCCAACCCTCGTAAATCCGCGATCTCATGGTAGCTGAGTTCGAACCCGTCCGGCGTCATCCCCGCCAGTGTCAGCAGCGAAAGGCTGGGCAGGGAGGCGATGACTTCGCTCCGTTCGACGAAGCCCGGCATCGTCAATCCCGCGGCCACCAGTTCCGGATTCCTGGCCCGCACTCCGCTCATGGCGATCAGTCCAATACGCTTGGTTTTCATGGTTTCATCAACTCCTTCAAGGTCATTCCCGTCCCCGCCAGAAGTCCCAGGATCGGCACCGCAAAAGACCATCGAAACGAGGGACGCCACGCCATGAGATAGCAACACAGGGGCATGCCCAAGGCGCCGAGGGCGAACCCCCAACTCGCCACCCGCGCCGAGAGCGCCGGGAATTCCAATTGGGAACCCGTCATCCAGAATTGAAGATTGAGGTAAGCCATGCCGAAAAAGGCAATGTGCCCGAGCCGCATCATGCGGCGGCGCAGACTGGCATAGCCTCCCTGCCAGCGATCCTCGTGAAATTTCAGCCCGAGCAAGGCTCCCGAAACCACACCCGCCAAAACCCAAACCCAGGCAATCACCAGATTGAGATGCAAGATCGATTTCATCGATGCTTCATTGAACACCCTGGCGACCTCCGTGTCGCATTGATATTTCCAAGCCCGGAATCGATCCGGTCAATGATCCCCCTCTTCCAGATTCGCAAGGGGACGCCAAGCACCGCGCCTGCATCGCCGCCGCCGAGCCCGCCTCGTCAAGGCACGCGGTTCAGCAGTTCCGCGTGCGGCTCGTTGTCGTTATTCCAACGCCGCAGCGGACGATCCGTCCGGCTGAAAAGATCATCGCGCTTGATGCTCTCGACATGACCGTCGCAGAAGGCGACGTTGTAGCGGCCGCCATGCCTCTTCAGAGTCGCCTTGATGATCCCCTTGCTGCCCGGCCAACCGCTCTGCTCGACGCCGTTTCGTGAATTGATGTCGAGCAGTCCCATGCCGCTGTAATTGTCATACGGCAAATCGACGCCATAGACGTTCTTGGTCATCGTCTTGGGAGACCAGATGAGATGCGCGTCTCCCATGGCCATCATGTCCGAGGGCGCCACCACTCTGGACTCGCGCAACCGGAACAGACTGGAATCCTCGTGCATCTCCTTCGGTGTCGCCCGCACCATCGATCCCCCAAGCCCGAGGTCGCTCGGGGTCCATTTCGTGCCGTTGGCATTGTAACCGTAGCTCCCCAGGGGCGAACCGCCCTGATTGCCGCTGGCCGTGACGCCTTTGAAATCCGGGCACGCGTACAGCTTGTTGGTCCAGTTCGACGACGTGTACGGCTCCAGCGTTTCCGGCCAAAACTTGAACTCCAAACTCAACGAAGGATCCACGCTGTAAACCGGGTAATAACCGTGATCCATCACATGCAACTGCAATCCGAGCGCGATTTGGCGAACGTTGCCGCGGCAGGCGATGTCCCGGCCTTTGGCTTTGGCCCGCGCCAGACTGGGCAGCATCATGGAAGCGAGCAGCCCGATGATGGCAATCACCACCAGCAATTCGATGAGCGTGAAGCCCGCGCGCGAACGGACCGGAGAAGGGAATGTTGGCGAACCCCGTCGCCCCGTCCGGATCACACGCAGTCCCCGGGGAAAGGTCGAGGAATTGTGAGAGGGCGCCAGCATGCCGTCATGGACCCTATTTCAGCGAGACCACACGGTAATAGCGCCCGCCGCTGCGATTGCTTTCCTCGTCCAGATGAAAGTTCGCCGGCGTGGTGGCCAGCGAAACCCATGTCGATCCCGGCGCCAAACTCGAGGTTTGCTCCACCCGGTATTGCGAAGTGCAGGCGGAGGCCGTCCAACGCAACAGGGCCCGTCCGCGCGAATCCACCGTGATTCGCAAATCGCTCACGGGCCCCGGGGTGTCGCAGCCTTCGTTCGGCTTTCGATTCGTCTCGAACATGCGGACGAAAAAGTCCGCGCGGGCGAAATTGTCGGGGGGCGGCGTGGCGTTCCCTTCGAGCGTTCCCGTGGTTTCCGAGGCGATGGTGGCCACGATTCCCCGACCGGGCATGATCCAGTAGTAAAATCGGCTGAAAACGGGATTGCCCAAATTGTTGAAGCTGCCATTGCCCTCCTCGTCCTCGGTGAAGAGCTGCATTTGAATCTCATCCAGTTGATTGATCCGCAGCGCGTCTCCGAATCCGATTTTCGGGAGATCCACCACCCCGTACGCATCCGCAGAGAAACGGCTGGTGATCAAAATCCGAATGGAAAACGCGTCCCCGAGGAGATCGAGATCGTTGGTAAACGTCACCAGATTGCTCCATTGATCGCCGAGGCGGATCTGAGCGGGGAAATCCACGACCGGCGCTCCAAACACCAGCTCGCCACTGAGAAACAGCCCCTCGTTGCTGCGGGCGCCGTAAACGGTGCGCCCGACGTTCGGCACATGCTCGTAGAACAACCACGCCTGATCCCCGCTCGAAACGGTGGTCTTGCGTTCGGCGATTTTCGCAGCCGGAAAGAGGGCGCCGAATGCAGCGGACTTGGGATCCACATACTCGTAGAGGAACACTTCATTGGTGGGGCCGCTGGCAAAATCCCAAAACTGGGGGCCTCCTTTCTTGCCGATCAGCGAGGAAACGTCGACCAAAGCGCCCTTCTTGTTCGAGTAAGCGCGGTAGTACTCGCCGATCTTGTAGGTCATGTCCTGGTCCGTGATCACGGGTTGCGCCGATGCCGCAGTCAACCCGGCCATCAACACCGCGACCCACAGGAACAGCGTCGGAATCTTCATAATTTCAAGGACAGTGCACCGCATCCAAACCAGTTCAAAAACACTGGACTACCTGGA
Source organism: Verrucomicrobiota bacterium (assembly GCA_016871495.1). Classification (NCBI taxonomy): domain Bacteria; kingdom Pseudomonadati; phylum Verrucomicrobiota; species Verrucomicrobiota bacterium. The sequence continues at coordinate 21,973 of VHDF01000014.1, forward strand.
AATATAAGCACCTTTTATGCCGTCACAAGCCGCAAAACGGGCTCGGGGCCAAAGGTTGAAATCAAAGGGCCGCGACCCACAGCGGCCGGCGCGGCGGGCAAAATAACGCGTCGATCTGCGCCAAATTCACGCGCACCCGGGCCTGTGCGCGGCAACCACCGGCTGACCGGTCAGGCCGCCGGCAACCGGCGTCCGCCCAGCACATCATCCACATGCACCGCCTCCATCCCCGCCGCGCGAATGGCTTGCATGCCCAGTTCGGTGTCTTCATAGCCGCGGCAGCGGCCGGGGTCGACCCCGATTCGGGAAGCCGCCTCCAAAAAGATGTCGGGTGCCGGCTTTTGCCGCCGCACCTGTTCGCTGGTCACCACGGCGGCAAACAGCCCGCGGATGCCCAAGCGCCGCAACACCAAGTCGATGATGTCGCTGGTTCCGCCCGAGGCGACTGCGAGCGGGATCCGCCCGTGATAGGTCCGGGCGATTTCGACCACGGGTTCGATGGGTTGAACGTGGTCCATGAACTCGAGATAGGCGTTTTCTTTTTCGCGGGCAATGGCCAGAGGGTCAAGCGAGCGTCCCTGCTCCTCCGCCAGCATGCGCACGATATCCCGGGCCGGCACGCCGCCGAGGGCATAAAACCGCTCCTCCGTAAAACCCAGATCGTATTTTCTCGAAGTCGCGTTCCACGCAAGCCAGTGCAGCGGCATGGTGTCGGCCAGCGTTCCATCGCAATCGAAAACGATGCCCGCAAGTTCCTTTGGAGCGCAGTTCATGAATTCAAAGCTGCAAGTTCGCCAGTCTTTCCTCGATGTCCCGGGCCAAGAGCGGATCGAGGATGGCGTCCAGGTCCCCTTCGATGAAAGCAGGCAGGTTATAGAGGGTGAGTTCGAGGCGGTGATCCGTCACCCGATTCTGGGGAAAGTTGTAGGTGCGAATGCGTTCGTTGCGTTCGCCCGTGCCGACCTGGGCTTTGCGCTGGGCCGCGTATTTCGCGTTTTCCTCGGCCACCCGCGCGTCCAGCAAGCGTGAACGCAGCACCTTGAATGCCTTGGCCTTGTTCTTCTGTTGGGATCGTTCATCGGCACAACGAACAATCAGGCCGGAGGGTTTATGGAGGATTTGCACGGCGCTGTCGGTGGTGTTGACGCCCTGTCCTCCCGGCCCTGACGCCCGGCAGGTGGTCACCTCGAGATCCTCGGGCTTGATCTCCACATCAACCTCCTCGGCTTCCGGCAGCACCGCCACCGTCACGGTGCTGGTGTGGATGCGTCCCGAGGCTTCCGTGGCGGGAACGCGCTGCACCCGGTGAACCCCGCTCTCAAACTTCAGCCGCTTGTAGACATCGCGCCCGGTCACCCCAAAGATGACCTCTTTCAACCCGCCCAAGTCCGAGTAACTCGAATCGATGGGCTCCACTTTCCAGCCCCGGGCTTCCGCGTAGCGGGTGTACATACGCGCCAAATCAGCGGCGAACAAGGCGGACTCCGCGCCTCCGGCCCCGGCACGAATTTCGAAAATGGTGTTGCGCGAATCGGCGGGATCGGGCGGCAGAATGCCTGCCTGCAACTGCAGTTCGAGCCGCGATCGCTGGATCTCCAAAAGCGCGATTTCCTCCCGGGCCATGGCCGACAGCTCGGAGTCTTCCGGCTCGGCGGCCGCGATCTCCCGGTTCTCCTCCAGATTCTTGATCGAGGCGTGGTAGGCCGCGGCGAGGGCCATGAGTTCCTTGAGGCGGGAATACTCGCGCGTCAACTCCTGGGCCTTTTGCGGCTGGTCGAAGACTTTGGGATCGCTGAGCAGCGATTCAAGCTCGGCGTAACGCCGCTGAAATTTCTCGATGTAGGGAGCGAGATCCATTCGGCGAAGCCCTCCGAATAAAACGAACCGCCCGCCGGGCTTCGGCCCGGCGGGCGGCGGAAAGCGAAAAGACTACTTTTTCTTCTTCGTCTGTTTGGCGGCGTTGGCTTCCTGCGCCGCCTGGGTCTTCGCCATGCGCTGCTGGAACTTGTCCACGCGTCCAGCCGTATCGACGAATTTCTGCTGCCCGGTGTAGAACGGATGGCAGACGTTGCAAATGCCGATCAGGATGCTGGTGCGCGTGGAGCGCGTTTTAATCACGTTGCCGCAGGCGCAACGGATTTCGGCGTCTTGATAGCGCGGATGAATGTCAGCTTTCATAGCAAAGGGGGCAAACCATACCAATCGCTCTCCACGTGACAAGACGTATTTTGGAACGGTCCGCAAAGAAGTTCCGGATCAGGATCGCCCGCACCAGGCGAGCGCGGTCTCCACCAGCCTGCCCGTGCTCATTCCGTGCTTCTCGTAGAGCTGATCCGCCAGGTAGGCGGATTGCCCGAATTCCCCGCCGATGGCCAGCGACCGCACCTCGTGCCGGACTCCCGCCTGCGAAAGCGCGTGCGAAAGGATCGAGCCCATGCCGCCGGTCCGTTGATGATCCTCGATCGTGATCAACCGGCCCTGGGCTTGCCGCACCAGAGGGGTGAGAGTTTCGACGTCCACTCGATTCACAAAAGGCACTCCGACCACGGTGGCAGAGACGCCTTTCTCCGCCAGGATCCGGCCTGCCTCGATGGCCTTGCCGAGCAAGGTTCCGCATCCCGCGATCACGACGTCGGAACCCTCTCGAAGAACCTGTGCCTTGCCCCATTCGTAACGAGCCCCCTCCACCCACCACAACGGATAATTCTCGCGACCCACGAAGAATAGGACGCTCTCACCCGCCTCGCCGCGTTTCCGTGCCTCCGCGATCTGTCGCACCGCTTGAAGCATGAGCGCTTCCGCCTCGTCCGCGCAGGAGCAGGCCACCACCACCGTGTGGGGAATGGCGCACGTCGCGGCGAAATACGTGGTGGCTTGATGGGACGCGCCGTCGGCTGCGTCCTGGAACCCGACATGCGAAAAAATGGCGATCACCGGCGCCTGAGACAACGCCGCCATGGTCAGCGGCAGGTTGCCTTTGGTCACCCCAAATTGACCGAAAGTATCCACAATGGGAATATACCCCCCCTTCGACAGCCCGGCACCGGTGCTGATCATGTTCGCCTCCGCAATGCCGACCTCCACAAATCGATCCGGAAACCCCTTCTGGAACGGGCTGATCCCGGTGGAGCCCTGGACATCGGACGAGACCGAAAAAACGGGATAGCCTTCCTGGGCGGCCTTGATGGCGCCCTTGGCCAATCCGGATTGAACCTTGTCCGTTTTGACCGGGGCTGGAGCGGAGGCAGCGGACGCGGCCGCGGCGGCTTTGGCCTTTTTCGCCTCGTCCTTCTTCTCCCATTCCAAGCGGAGGGCTCGAGCCCATTCTGTCAATTCGGCTGGGGGCTGGCCGCCGTAGATCTCGCTGACGAATTCGATGATTTTTTCCCCATTGGCCAGGGGGAAACCGTGCCCTCCGGAGGAGCTCTCCTCGGTCGATTTCACACCATAGCCCTTGATCGTCTTGAACCACAGGCAGACTGGCTGATTCGGCTGGCGCGCGGCCGTTTCGATGGCCTCTTCGAACGCGTGGTAACACGCGGTAAGATCGTGTCCGGAAGAAACTTTGATGACCTTCCATCCCAGCACTTCGAGGGAGGCAAACGTCGGAGCCATCGAGAAAGCGTCCTTGGTGATGCGCCCGGAAAGTTTGGTGTCGTTGTCCGAGATCACCATGACGAAGGGGTTCAGCTTGCCCCGCCCAGCCAGGCCAGGAATCGCGGCAAAAGATTCTTTCGCCTCCCCTTCCATCGACGCTCCGTCGGAAACGATGGCCACCGTCACGCGGTCGCGTCCCGCGAGTTTGTCCGCCAAGGCCAGGCCTTGGGCTTGAGGAAGGGCCGAGCCCAGCGGGCCGTTGCTTAAAAGCACGCCCTCGGGATTGAGGTGGGATTCGCCGTGGCCCGTGAGTTTGCTGTCGATGCTGCGGAACCCTTTGAGATCGGCAAAGGACAGGCCGTCGAAACCATAATTGGACCGCAGCGCGTAGATCCCGTTTTCGGCATGACCGGCGTCATTGACAAAGTTGAAGGCTTCATGCCAAGGCCGACCGGCGGTGGCGAACATCAAGGCGTGGAGCGCGGCCAGCATGTCCGCAAAGGCGGCGGGTCCGCCCCAATGACACGCGGCGCCACCATTCACGGCGTGCACATCCATCAAAGCGACGAGCGCCCGCGTCGCGCGTGGATCCGCGACGGTCACAGCCTGACCGGCTCGATTCTGGATTTGGACCGAGTATCGAGGGGGGCGATTGGGGGTTGCGGCGAGTTTGGAAACACCGGGGAGGGGTTTGAGCGGTGGAGCTTCAAGCTGTTTGCTGGGAGACGTGTCGGCGGCCATAAATTCTGACGGATTTCAGTTTCGGACGGAATTACAGTGGATCCAAGCACCAGAGCGGCTGGATTCTTGCCACTCAGTTGAGCCAATCTACGCGGTGGCGGAGCTCTTGCGAAGCCTTTCCATCATGAGCCCCGGCGCGGAAAATAACGCGATTTCGACGGATTCCATCTGTCGAATCTCGGACTCTAGGTATCGGATTTCCAATAGGAAACATTATTTTTCCACGGGGATTTGCGAATTTGCGAAACATGAAACGAACTTGATTGGGTACCACCGCAGGCCTGGATCCGTTCGAATCGCGCTTGAATTCAAACGCGAAAACAAACCGGATTTCGCCAGGTCAAATTCAACTGCGACGTCCACAATCTCGACTTGGCCTGCATGACTCACTTCCGGCAGGGGTGGAGGCGGTCATGAGGATGCGGGCCAGGGTTTGAAGCTCGCGCAATGGAATTCCCGCGCTTGACGGAGAGGGGGGCGCCAAGGAGCATTTGGCAACACCCGGCTCCGGCATAAGCATTGCTCAAATCGTCATTCTCGGAGGCGGCTGCGCCGGAGTCGCCTGCGCCAGGGAATTAAGGCGCGAGCTGGATCCGAACCAAGCCGAGATTACCCTGTTCAATGAGGAAAACCGCCGGAGTCGCCTGCGCCAGGGAATTAAGGCGCGAGCTGGATCCGAACCAAGCCGAGATTACCCTGTTCAATGAGGAAAACCATTTGGTTTTCAGTCCTCTCTTGGCGGACGCCGTGGGGGCTTCGCTCAATCCCCTGGATGTCGTGGTCCCCCTCCGCCAGTTGCTGCCGGGCGTGAATTGCCGGACCCAGGAGATCGTTCGCATCGACCTGCAAGGAAAACGGGTCGTGGGTAAAGGACATGGCAGTCCCGACACCGAATTGGCATTCGACCATCTGGTGATTGCCTCGGGCCAGGTGGCCAACATGAATGCGGTGCCGGGCATGGCAGACCACGCGTTTCCGTTGAAGACCGTGGCTGACGCCAGCGTGCTGCGAGCCCATGTGCTCGAACAGCTTGAACTTGCGGAGATCACCCAGGATCCCGAACGGAAGCGCTGGCACTTGTCATTCGTCGTTGTCGGAGGAGGCTACAGCGGCGTGGAGGCGGCCGGCGAAATCAATGACTTGGTGCGCAGCAGCCTTCGCTTCTTCCGGCATGTGCGCCGGGAGGACGTTCGCGTCTCGCTCATCCATTCGCGCGGCCAGTTATTGCCGGAAATCGGAGACGCGCTTCGCGATTTCGCCCGCGTCAAAATGGAGGGCGCTGGAGTCGAGGTTTTGCTCAACGCCCGGGTGCAGATGGCGACTCCTGAAGGGGTGGGGCTCGCCGACGGAAACTTCATCCGGGGCGCCACCACGGTCTGCACCGTGGGCAGCATGCCGGCTCCCATTCTGGCCAAGCTCGAAGTGGGCAAGGACAAGGGCCGCCTGCGCGTTGAACCCGACCTGCGGGTGCAAGGCCGGAACGACCTCTGGGCCATCGGTGATTGCGCCACGATTCCGAATGCGTTTGATGGACAGCCCTGCCCTCCGACCGGCCAGTTCGCGGAGCGGCAAGGAAAACAAGCCGCGGCCAATATCGCTCGTGTCTTGCGAGGAGAACCGACCCGGCCTTTTTCCTTCAAGCCGCTTGGACAGCTCTGTTCGATTGGCGGCCACAGCGCGGTGGCCGAGGTCTTCGGCTGCCGCCTTTCGGGATTCCTGGCTTGGTTCGTCTGGAGGGGCGTGTATCTCTTCAAGCTCCCCTCCTGGTCCCGCCGCTTCAAGGTGGGGTTCGACTGGGCGTGGCTGCTCGTTTTCGCGCGCGATCTCAGCCATTTGAAGGCGCGGACGACGGATCGCGTCTCTCACGCGCACTTCGAGCCGGGGGATTTCATTGTCCGCCAGGGGGACGCTTCGGCTAACTTTTACGTCATTGAAAAAGGCGAAGTGGAGATCCTCAAGGAATCGGGGTCGCCTCCCAAGTCCGACATGATCGCGGTGCTGGGACCGGGCTCGTTTTTCGGAGAGCAGGCGCTGGTCAACAACAGTCCGCGCATCGCGTCGGTGCGCGCGAGGACGGCGGTGGAAGTCGTCGTCATGGGCCGGAATGTTTTCGATCAGGTTTCCAAGACGCTTGCGCCCCTTCGCGTGGCGATTGCCCAGGCGCTGAATCGCCGTTCGCAGGACGCCTGGAAAGACCAACCCCTGGCCCAGGAAATCATGAAACGCACGGAAGTGAATGCGATCCTCGACCCGGCTCCCCAGCCTTTCTTGGCGCCCACCGCCACCCTGCTCGAAGTGAGCGAGGCCTTTGTGGAATCCGGCAACGACTGTTTCCTGGTTTCAAGCGATGGGATGAACCTGGCGGGGATTGTCACCATGACGGATTTGATGCGCGCGCACAGCACGCCATCGGACGGCCTTCAGACATTGGGGGAATTCATGACCGCGCAACCCGTGGCTCTTTGCCTGGGCGACTCCTGCGAAGCCGCGGCCTCGACGTTTCGAGAGCACAAGCTCAAGACGTTGCCGGTGGTCGAAAAAGGCACGCGCAAACTCGCCGGATGCGTGCGCGCACGCCGCCTCATGGCCTATGTGCTCCGGGAAATGCGAAAGTCCAGGCCGTAAGAGCCCGGACCCGTTCGAGCCGAGGTGCGGAACGGTGAGTAACTTGAGCATCAAGGTGGACCGGTGGTATCGTCGCTGCGCTCCTCAACCACCGGCTAAAAGCTGACAAGCCTCCGGCTTGCGACCGAGCCGCTGCACGTCGCTCTGGTCTCACATCCCTTCTGCATCCGTCCCGCATCTCCCGCTTGGGGGCAGGAGCGCGCCGCACTCGACGGCGATCGGAGCCCCTGCGTCATCTGGCAAAAAAATCTTTTAACCGAAAGAGAATCGTGACTGTCTTGCCATCAAATCGTAACCTGAGATCAAATCGCCTCCATGATGCCCTGGCTGGAGTCCAGTCTGAAAGTGTTTGAACCCATTTCGCTGAGCGAAATGGAAAACGTAAAGCTCATGGACCGGCTCGACACCAAGTTCACCTTTCACTCGAACCGACTGGCGGCCATCCTGGAGGCCATGCGCCCGGACTACTGTGTTCTGGAGGTCAAGGGGGTCCGAGCCAGCCGCTATGAAACCCTGTATTTCGATACCGGCAATCTCGACCTGTATGCCCGGCACCACAGCGGAAAGTTCAGCCGCCACAAGATTCGGTACCGGAGATATCTGGATTCCGAGCTCTGTTTCTTCGAGGTCAAAGCCAAGAACAACAAGGGGCGGACGATCAAAAAGCGCATTCAGCGCCAGGAGATCCCCAGCGACATTGAAACCGAGTCCGAGCAGTTGTTGCGGACGGAAACGCCTTTCGCCGCGCGGGATTTAAAGCCGGCGATCTGGGTGAATTTCACCCGGCTGACCTTCGTGAGCAAGGCTTCCCCGGAAAGGCTCACGATTGACTTGCAGCTGTCCTACAAGCGCGGCTCCGCGGAAGTCAGCTTTCCGCAGCTCGTGATCGCGGAAGTCAAACAGGAAAGGTCGTCCTCTCCCTCGCCCTTCCTGAAGTTGATGCGGGACCTGCGAATTTCTTCGGGAAGCATGAGCAAGTACTGCTTTGGGATCATCCATCTCTTTCCCGGAGTAAAAATGAACCTGTTCAGGGAACAGGTGAAACAGTTAAAGGAATTAACCACATGATGTTTCTACAAGCCGACCCCGCGCCAGCGCTGGGATTCTTCTCCGATCTCGTCAACAAGCTGGGCGATAAGTATTTTCTCCGCCTTCTCACCGACGCCATCGCTGTCTGCGTTCTGTTGTTTGGAATCTATTATCCCAACAACCACCGGAACCGCGAATACTTGTTCACCATGTTCACCTTCAATGTGGTGATTTTTCACATCGGCTTCCTGCTCAAATCCGTCGAGCTTTCGTTGGGCGCGGCCTTTGGGTTGTTCGCCGTTTTCGGCCTCCTCCGCTATCGCACGGAGGACATCCCGATGAAGGACATGACCTACCTTTTCATTTCCATCGCCATTGGACTCATCGTCGCGGTGACCCAGGGCGACTGGGAACCGGCGGTCGTCTGCTGCATCATCTTGCTTCCCACCTTTCTGCTCGACAGCAGTTGGATCTTCCGCAAGCAAGTCCACAAGGATGTCCGCTACGAGCAGGTGGAAATGGTCAAGCCTGAGAATCATGAGAAGCTCAAAGAGGAACTCCGGAAACGCACCGGCCTCGACATCCATTTCATCCGCGTCCTGGACATCGACTTCGTCCGTGACACCGCGACCATCCGCATTTTTTACTACGAACGAACCTAGGCCAGACCGCTTCGTTCCCGCCGGTGGGGGCTCGAACATGAGGCACTGATCCGAATGGAGTTCACGGGAATGGGTCAAAACGGGTCGCTCCCCACGGCCCTCGACAAGAAGGGCCAGCAGCCTCCAAGTCTAGGTCGTTCTCAAGCAATTCGCTTCGAGGGCACTTTATGCCCAAAAAGCCAAAGATCATGGGGAACTCAGACGAGGATTCCAAACGAAAGAAAGGCTTTCGCCGCCAAGATCTTGCGAGAGATCGATGCTGAGCAATTGCCGTTTCCAGGTTTGTCGCCCTCATCGAAAAGCAGCGGCAGGCCGGCCTTTCACGCGAGGGTGGGAAGTTTCGTCCCTTTCTCCTGACCGCAATGGATGATTAGATCTCGCGCAACCCTAAGCTCTGTTTCCTGTAGAATAGGAATATGAGCTCTCGGTCTTCGTTTCCACGGATGCCATCCTGCAAGCCTGGCATCGCAGCTATGACGCCATGCTTGAGGAATTGGAGGAAACCAGCCTGTTCTTCCTGATGGAGCAAATGCTGGATGGAATGTCGGGGGAAATCATGAACGTGTCGCGACTGGCCGGAGAGGGCGTTTTGAAATCCAGCGTCCTGGACGCGGACCTCTTCGTGACCGTGGCGCGGTCCCTCCTTGCCGGCACCCTCATCTCCTCGCCGCTGAAACAAGCGGACCGGGTCGCCGCCACGCTGCAGGCCATCAAATCCGAATCCTTGGTGGAATGTTTCGACCTGTTCGGAAACCCGCGCACGGTGGATTTCTCGCAATTCAAAGTCCGTGGGCACTACGAAAATTCGATCCGCCTCGAACGATACTTCAAGGCGGTCATGTGGCTGGGCCGAACCGATTTGCGGGTGGCCGGTCCTCCCTTCGAGGATTGTCGGGGACGCTTTCACGAACCTTACGAGCGCGAACTCGGCACGGCGGTGGTGCTCTATCACCTCCTTCAGCGCTCCGGCCAATTTCAAAACTGGTTCCAAGCCGAACAAGTAGTGCAAGCCTTCGTCGGATGGACGGATTCCATGAATTTTGGGCATCTGGGAGGATTGCTGGCCGGCGCAGGCTACCAAGAATTGACCGCGATCAAGGACGTCGCGGCTTTGCAGCGGCTTCAAAAGCTGATCAACAGCAGCAAACTCGGGGTGCAGCACATCAAGAGCGACTATTTTGTGGCGCCCCTCGGCCCCGAACGTCTGGCCTTACCGCGATCGTTCACCGTGTTCGGCCAACGCTTCGTCCTGGACAGCTGGGCCTTGGCGAAGGCGGTCTATGACGACATTCTCTGGGTGGCGGATGGCCGCACGAATGAGGTGGTTCGCCGGGTGCCAAGCGCGCTTGATGTCGCCTTCGCTGCATTGGGCAACAGCCAAGTCGTGCCGGAGCTGGTGCGTCGCATCGGGGATTCAGCCGCGAAATCCAGCCTGGACCACAGCGTGCGTTTTCGGGACGGAATGCCCTTCCAGCACAATTTAGAGGCGGTGCGCCGGGTCATCGACGCGCAGTCCGAACCCATCTGGCGGAGCACACTCTACGCGGGCTGGCTGGACACGCTTCGACAGTTGTCCTCGCCCACGGTGGACGCAAGATATCCCGAAGCGATGCGCACCAAGGCGTGGGCGATGAAAACACTCAACACGCAACTGGCATCCTGGACCGAGCTTCGACACGACACCATTCTTTACGCGAAGCAGTCCTACACACCGCCGGGCCAGTGCAGCTATCCGGATGGCTTTGTCGAACCACGACCGGAATTCTGGTCCCGGCTTGACCGGCTGGCGCTGGACGCGGCGCGATTGATCGCGCGACTGCCGGTTCCGCAGCAAGCCACCGTAACGATTCAAACTCGCCTGGAATTCGGAGGCCAGGAGAAGCAAGTCAACCTGGCGAGTGTGAAGGACAACCAAGTGCGATTCCTCGAGTATTTCGCGGGCCATGCGAACCGGCTTCGGCTGCTGGCCGAAAAGGAGTTACGACAGGAGCGGCTCAACGTGGACGACATTCGCTATTTGGACCAGTTGATCCAATCCACTCGTTTCAACGGCGCCGGGGGGCCGAGGCGTTATGACGGTTGGTACACTCGGATGTTCTATCAGAACGCGCTGGTGCCCGACCCCGATTTCTATTTGTCTGATGGGGCGCAAAAATACGACGCATTGGTGGCCGATGTGCATACCGATTTGCCAAGTATCGTTCACGGGGATCCCGGCGGCGTGCTCCATCAAGCCACGGCCGGCGCGCATTTGCTGGTGCTGGCGGTGGATCATGGCTCGGAAAAGATGATTTATGCGGGGCCTGTTTTCAGCCATTACGAGTTCGAGGTCGTGGGTCCGCCGAAGCGATTGAGCGACCGCGAGTGGAAGTTCAAGCTCTTTGAAGCGGGGCTTGGGGAGCATCCTGGTTTCGAACCCAATCCCGCGGACGGACCGGAATGGAAACTTCCCTCCCACCCCGAATGGACCCGCGAATACTTGGCACCCTCCCCTGACCGGCTTGCCAAGCCTTGAAGGCTTGATTTCTGCCTGGCACGAAACCACCGCCGGGCATCTCCTGCAGTTTGTTCCCCTGCGCCTGACTAGGCCCGCGCCAAAGTCTCGATTGGCCGTGAAAAGCATGACCGCGCGCATCGGCGTGGCGTGCCGCCCATAAACCACCGGGTACATTGAAAATGCGACGCCGGCGGCGGTTCGTTTGCAGCGTCTGGTTCTGGAATCGATTGACGAAAGCCCCCAGCGCGTCCGAATCGCTCCATGCCTCACGCGGCGCAAATTGATGACGCTGTGCCTCACCCATGCGACCGATCCCAAAACGTGTTCCGTCGGCCATCCACAACCGGAATCCGCCCGGCGGAGTCGACGATGAAACCAACATGCCTTCGCCGCGGTCATAAGCACCAGCCACAACCGCATGGGTGCCATACTCTCGCTTCTCACGGACGCCGTTGTCCTCTCAGGCCGGCTCGCCCTTGCGCAAAGCCATGCGCCAGTCAACGACTGGAAGCCCTGCCCCTCGCATCAGGCCGGCAAGCCGTATCCGCAATTCAACCCGGAAGGCCGGGTAACATTCCGCATCGTCGCGCCGGGAGCCAAGACCGTGGGCTGCCCGTTTCGCGACAGCAGCGAGTTCGCGCCCTTGCCCTTGCTGTTCAAGGACTGAGTCATCCCTTGACGTTCCATCTCAACCATCACCTCGATCATGAAAATCCCCATCACACTTCTGAGCTTCGCGCTCGCTTCGTTGTCCGCGATTGCGGCGGACATTTCGGGCAACGAGATCAAGTTCACGCGCCAGGTGGGCGACTTTGGTTCCTCCGAAGCCACGGCGAAACGAGAAGGCAGCGCTCCTGCCGCGGCGGCGGTTGATTTCACGGGCACCTGGAAGTCGGAGTTCAACACGCAGATCGGAGTGCAGAAATACAGCTTCGTGCTCAAGCAGGAGGGCGCCAAGATCAGCGGGAAGGCTCACGCGGAAATCGGGGATCAAAAGAAGGAGAGCGAAGTGACAGAGGGCAAGGTGGACGGCAACAAGATCTCGTTTGTGGAATTGCTCAACTATCAGGGCAACGACCTTCGCATCACTTATTCCGGCCAGTTGGCGGGGAATGAACTCAAGCTGACGCGGGCCGTTGGTGATTTTGCCAAGGAAGAGCTGACCGCGAAGCGAGACGGCGCGGCTCCAACCACCGCTGCGCCCGGCCAGCGAAGGCAAGGTGGTCGTGGATTCGGCGGTCCCATCGAATTGAAGCCCGATGACAAGCCAGCGTTCCCGGACGCACCGCACGCTTTCGACCAAGCGCGCGACGGCATCGCGCAGGGGAAGTTGGAAATGGTGGAGTACGATTCCAAATCAGTCGGCAATCAACGCAAGGCGCTCGTTTACACGCCGCCCGGCTATGCGGCAGACACGAAGTATCCGGTGCTGTATCTCCTGCACGGCATTGGCGGCGACGAGCAGGAATGGCGGCGCGGCGGAAATCCGAACGTCATTCTGGACAATCTCATCGCGGATCAGAAGGCCACGCCCATGATCATTGTCATGCCGAACGACCGCGCGCAAACCGACGACCGGCCCGGTCCGAACGCGATGGCCACCGCGCCAGCCTTCGGCAAGTTCGACCAGGATCTGCTGGGCAGCCTCATCCCGTTCATCGAGTCGAAGTATTCCGTCAAATCGGACCGAGAAAGCTGCGCGACTGCAAGGCAAGGCGCTCGTGACCGAGCCGACCGCCAAGCTGATCGGCATCATGGACATTCAACGCGATGGCGCGGGTTACAAAGCCGTTGACGGCGGCAATCTCCTCGCGAGCACCGACGAATGGATGTCGCCCATCTTCGCGGACATTGGTCCGGACGGCGCGGTGTGGGTGATCGACTTCTACAGCTTCATCATCCAGCACAACCCGACGCCGAGCCTTCAATCCGCCGGGGTCCAGGCCACGACCGGACGTGGCGGCGCTTACCAGACGGAGAACAACCTGCGCGACCAATCCCACGGCCGCATCTATCGCGTCGTCTGGAAGGACGGCCCACGAAGCGCGATCCCGTCGCTCGCCAAGAAGAAGTCGCCCGAGGTTGTCGCGGCGCTCGAGAGCGGCAACCCGTTCTGGAGCCTCACCGCGCAGCGATTGATCGTGGACAACAAGATGGTCGACGCCGCGCCGGCGTTGAAGAAGCGCGTGCGTTCGGGCGCCGGTGGCAAGGGCGCGATTCACGCGCTGTGGTCGCTCGAAGGCATCGGCGAGCTCGATCAGGACACGCATCGGGCAGCGTTGCTCTCCAAAGACGCGGCGCTACGCCGCAACGCCATCCGCGCGCTGCCGGCGAATGACCATGGGCAGCCGCTCTTCTTCAGCAGCCCGGTCATTCAAGATCCGGACCTGCTCACCCGCCAGGTCGCATTGGTGAAGCTGCTGGAGTTTCCGACCATCCCCGAGATCCAGACCGTGGTGGCCCAACTGTCACGCGTTCCGATCCACTCCAGCGACACCTTTCTGAACAACACGCTCACGCTGCTCGGTCGCATCCACAAAGTTTCGGGTGTGGGCGAGAACGAGGTGCAGGTCGCGGCGGGCGACAAGGTCAAGGTGGGCGGGAAAGAACTGACGTGGCGCAACGTCACCGCGGCCACGAACTACCTCGATTTCAACGAGACGTTGAAATCCATCAACGATCACGTCGCCGGCTACCTCGTCACCTATATCGAATGCGACGCGGACACGCCGGACGTCGTCATCGCCGTGGCCAGCAACGATCAGGGCAGGATCTACTTCAACGGCGTGGACATCTACGCCTTCACCGAGCCGCACCCGCTCATGCTCGATGCAGACAAGGGCAAGGTCACGCTGAAGAAAGGAACGAACGTCATGGTGTTCAAGATCACCAACGAACAGAAGGCCTGGCAGGGCGCGATGCGCTTGTTGGACAGGTCCGGCGCGCCGTTGAAAAACATCCGCCTCAAACTCCAGCCCTGAAAGGAATCCCGTGAACACACGTCATCGTTTCCGTTCTTGTTTGCTTGCGGCCCTCGCGCTCGCCGTGATGTCACCGGCTCGCGCTGCCGAATCCACCGCCGCCTTGAAGGACCTTTTCAAAGATCACTTCCTGATCGGCACGGCGGTGAACCGGAGCATGGTGACCGGCAGCGCGGGCTTTCGCCGGAGCGCGGACCAGAACGCGCAAGATGTCGCGCTGCTCAAAAAACACTTCAAAAAGATCACGGCCGAGAATGACATGAAGTGGCCGCTCAACCATCCGCGCGATGCGCGATGCGTGAGGCGAGAATTGGGATTCTCGTTTTCACGGTAATGCGCCAGGCTCTCGCGCATGCCCGGCGAAAAACTGCCCCCCGCGCCCCCGTTTGCCCCGACCCGCGGGTCTGTGGTGGAGGCCGTGCGCCACGGCGGACCTTCTAGCGAGAGAGCGACGGCCGAACCGTGCTCTTGGGAATCATGGTTGGGGACTTCCCTGTTGAGTCTCTGGCTTGGAGTCCTCGCGGTCAGCGGCCCAGGCTCGTTGCACGCTGCCATCAAGCTGGAGGACACCGGATATCACGTCTTTCCTGGCGACGAAATCCAAGACGCCGTGGAAATGGCTGCCACGAACCGCATCCAGAAAACCGTCTGGGTTCACGCGGGGGAGTACCGGCCCGGCAGCCCACGCCAGGCGATGATCTGGTTCAACCGTGTTCATGATGGCGTCCGCTTGTTGGCGCGCGGCCCTGTCACCTTGACGGCGGTGAATTCCCATCTGGGCGCGCCCGGCGACAAGGGCTATCCCGCCGCCGTCAACCACGTGATCTATCTTGGCGACGGAGTCACTTCAAATACGGTGGTGGAGGGCTTCCGCATCATCGGGGCCAACGGATTCCTGACCCGTTCCCAGACCAAAAAATTCGAGCCCAACGTGAAGCTGCCCAAGAACCTGTTCTTCTACGCGGACGGCGGCGCCATCAAAATTTTTGGCCACTCCTCGCCCGTGATTCGGCGCGTGGAAATCGCGGACAACTTCACCAGTCCTTGCGGAGCGGGCATTTCAATTCAACAAATGGGTCTGCGGGACCGGCCTGTGCTCATTGAGGACTGCGTGTTTGTTCGCAATCGGGCCCAGGTCACCGGCGCGGCTCTCGACCTGCTTGCCGGCAGCTCCGCCGTGGTCCGCAATTGCCTTTTCACCGCCAACGTCTCGAACCTCGGCGAGGACGTCGTGGCCCGCCAATCGGGTGAGCGCCCCTTCATCAACAGCGGCTGCATCACGGTGTTCCAAAACTCGAAGCTCGAATTGATCCGATGCACCCTGACGGGCAATCGGAACGGCGTGGACGACATGGGTGGAACGAGCGTCTATCGCGACTCCATCTTTTGGGACAACAACCTCGACACTGGAATCAAGGGAACCGTGCGATACGATCTGGCGGTCAACGCGGGCGCGAACGTCCAAGGCTGCTTCATCCAGGGAACCGTCCATGACGTTCGCAAAGTCGTCTCCGTGGAGGCCAACAACTTGCGTCCGCCCCCTCCCCGCTTCGACGCACGGTTCGTACCGGCTGATCCCGCATATGCCCGGGCCGGCTATCGACCGGTTCCGTTCATACCGTGATTCACCGGTTTGACTCGGACTCCCGCACGCGCAAGAGCCCGTTGCGAGGCAAGCCATCACTCACCACCTGACGGACGCCCGAGGGCCAGTCGATTTCCACGCGATCCACAGCGGGTCCGTCGCCCAATCCGAAATACAGCGGCATCGCGCTTTGCGAAAGATAGCCCGACTTGCCGTCATGCATTCGGGTGTAAACCCGATTCCCCGCCACCACGCGCAGGGTGGCCCCCAAACCGTCGCGGTTGGATCGTGTGCCTTCGAGGCTGACTTTCAGATAGCGGGGAGGACGGCGTTCAGAGAGGTTGCTGACGAGGACCTGCGGGACGTCATTCCACTCGCTGAGCACCGCGTCGAGGTCTCCGTCATCATCAAGATCGAATGCCACGGAAGCACGGCTGCTGGCGGAACCACGGACGACCACCCTGCCCGCAGTGTCCTTGCAGAGCGGATGCTTGCGGTCTTCGCCCGAGCAATCGAGGGTGAAGAAATCGACTTCGATCTTCCGGCCCGACCGGGGCTCCAGGCCGACCACGAATTCGCTGTCCAGGAACCGCCGGCCTTCGTCATTGAGGAGGAGGGAATTGGGCGCGTAACGCAATGGATAACCCATGCCCGCCGTCACCAACACATCCTCGAATCCATCGGCGTTCCAATCGGCCACCGTGACTGCCCACGGCCAATAGGTTTCGAGGCCGAGGGCTTGGGAAGACTCCTCGAAGACCCCGGGGCCGCGCTGGCGGTAGAAGGCGTTGCCGAAAATATTATTGGAGGCGCTTCGAAAATTCGCCGGCGACCATTCCGCCGCGCACCACACTTCGCTGGTCCGCTTCTCGAACGCCTCGCTGAAATCCCTCTCCCCTGCCTGGATTTGAACGGAGGTCATATCCGAATGCATATCCGTCACGAGCAACTCCATGAGGCCGTCCAGGTCATAATCGAAAAACTTCATGCCCATCGAGCCCCAGGGGGTCTTCGGAAAGTGCGCCTTCGTCTTCTCGCGAAATCCGCGGCCCGCTTGATTTTCGTAGTATTGGTCGGAACCGGACATGCTCAGGACGTAAAGATCGGGAAATCCGTCGCGGTTCAGATCACAGAAGCCTGCATCTCCGCTCCAGCCCCGATGTTCGAGCCCGGCAGCCTTGGAAACGTCCTCGAACCTGCCTCCCCCGCGATTCACATACAGCACACTGGCCTCGCTCCGCGCAGGAAACATCCAGCCTTGAAAAGCATCGGATCGTCCGAGGAAAAAGCCGCCGCGTCCCCGCTCGTTACGGGTGTAAACCCCCACGTTGCAAACGAACAGATCGAGAAGGCCATCGCGGTTGTAATCGAAGAAAACGGCTCCGGAACTGTGCGCGGGTCTGGCGGACCCCAGACCCGCTTGTTCCGTGACATCCTCGAAGCGCCCGCCTCCGAGATTGCGGAAGAGTTTGTTGCCCATGCGGACCGTGGTCACAAAAAGGTCCGCACGCCCGTCGTTGTCGATGTCGGCAAATGACGCGCTCACTCCGATGCGATCGGCCAGGCCGACTCCCGCGCGATCGGTGATGTTTTCAAATCTTCCGCCGCCCGTGTTTCTCCACAACTGGCTCGAACCCCACTGATTCACAAAATAGAGATCGATTCGCCCGTCGCCGTCCACGTCCGCGGCGGCCAATCCATTCCCATGGTCGTAGTGGACCGCCTTGTACGTCTTGGCTCCGTCATCGACCGGGCGCTGGCGAAAGTCGATGCCGCTCTGCGCCTGGCGATCGGTGAACGAAAAATCATGAAAGATTTTCCAGGATCGCGACGCTTCGACCTGGCGGGCGCGACGCATTTCCAACGCGGCTTCGGTCGCAGGATTTGCGGACATCGCGTTAAGAACCCGGGGGCTTGCGTCCTCCGCCATCCCGAGCCACGAGACCAATCCCAAGAGCCCAAGCGCCGCGACCCCCCGCCATCCCGTCCGGTGAAATCCGAGAATTGAAGCCAGCATAGGTTCGCCGTTCAGGGCTTGGAGGCGTCAACGCGCCGCGCTTTTTCTCCCAGGCAGCTCCGGGCCGAGAACGACCCGGAACCCCACGAAGTGAATGCCGGTGTGCGGCGCCATGCCGAATCGATTGGCCGAGCGCGCATACTCCGCATCCTGATTCCATCCGCCTCCCTTGAAAATCTTGAACTTGTTGGTCGCGGCCCCCACGGGATCCGTCACGGGTTGCGCGGGATGCGGTCCGTACCAATCGGCGGTCCACTCCCACACATTGCCGTGCATATCGTGCAGGCCCCAGGGATTGGGCTTCTTCTGCCCGACCGGATGCGTTGTTTCCTTGCTGTTTTCAGCGGTCCAGGCGAACGACTCGGCGGCCGCCTGATCGTCGCCGAAACTGAACAGGTTGGTGGTTCCCGCCCGGCAGGCGTATTCCCATTCCGCTTCGGTGGGAAGCCGGTATTCGTAGCCGGCGGGGATTCGGCGCGCTTCACGTTCGCGAGCCGTGAGCAAGGTGCAGAAGCGCTCCGCGTCAGCGAAGGAAACTTTTTCCACCGGCCGATGGGTGTCTCCGGTAAAATGGCTCGGATTGCGGCCCATCAGAGCAGCGAACTCGCCCTGGGTGACTTCGTAGCGCGCGATCCAATAATCCCTCGTCAACGTCACAGGATAACGAATGCGCAGGAAGCTCCCGGCCTTGATCGCCACCATATTGGTCAGAGGAGCCATCGCGCCGGCACCAGAAGGTGGCGGGGCGGGATTCGCGAACGCCACGCCTCCGGTTGTTCTTGCGAGCCAGCCCGCCCCACCGCAGAGCACCAGAGCGCCGGCGGCCATGAGACCATGACGAAGCCAGGCGAAGCGGCCCATTCGAGACCTAGATGTATTCACGGAGTGAAACGCAATTTGATGGAGTCGGCACTGCCGGGCACGCTGACGGTCGCTTCCCCCCCTCCGGGCCACCGAATCCACACCCCGGAAGGAGAACCCTTTCCACCCAGGATCTGAGAGGCCGCATGTTGGGACAGATAACCCGAACCCGCACTCACGACGCGGGCAGGGCCACGACGTCCATCGGGATGGACCAACCGGAGCACCGCACCCACGCCATCAGGATTGCCCGGAGGTCCCTCCAGTTCAACCCTCAATCCGGACTTGGCGTTCCGATTCATCCAGATTCGAGTCGCCCCCTGGTGCTCCCCAACCGCCAAATCCACCCGGCTGTCCCGATTGAAATCTCCCATGGCCAGACCCCGCATCGGACCTTGCGGCCCCTCTCGCATCCGAGATTCGTCAACCTCGGCAAAGGCGCCTCCCCCTGATCCACGCAGGAGCACCAAACCACCCGCATCCTGCCGGTCCAAATCCCATTCCGCGCCAAAGTGATTCTGTCCCAGGATCAAGTCTTCCACGCCATCGGCATTCCAGTCGGCGACTCCAAGTCCGAACGTCATCGAGAGCTGAGCTGGCATGGGAAGCGCCCGGTATTCCCAACGTCCGCCCCGATTGAGCAACACGCATGAGTCGAGAAACGCGGCTTCCACCGATCCGGCACGGGAAGACTCCGCGCCCAGCAACTGCTCCACCGACGCGGAAGCGAATGCCAGGTGAGTGGGGAATCGGGAAAGAAGTTCAGGGAAATCGCGGGACAGGCTCGTGCGATCCCGCAACGGCATCCAGCGCCCGGCGGTTTGAGCCGCTTCCATGAGTTGCAGGAATCCAATGCCCTTCCAATCTCCGTGATAGAGCCGATAAGGTCCCGGCGCATAAAGCTCATACATCGTATTTCTTCCGGCGTTGCCCCCCACGAGGTCCAACTGTCCATCCCCGTCAAAATCCCCAACCGCCAGGCTGTTCCAACGACCGGTCCAGCGCGAAAGCCCCGCCGATGAGGTCACCTCCATGAATCGGCTCTGATCATTGTGGAAGAGGCGGATGCTTCCCCAATCGGCGGCCAGCGCAAGATCAGCATCTCCATCGCCATCGAAATCGGCAAACACCGCCGAGCTGATCATGCCCACTCGGCGAAAGGGCGCCGATTCCGCGGGAACCAATCGACCGGCGTCGTTCATCAGCAGAGTGGAATCAGCCGGTTCCGGAACGCGTCCCGGATGGCAACGCCCTCCCGCAAACACATCCAAATCCCCGTCCCCATCCACGTCCGCGGCGGCCAGACAGCTCAAGGCGGAAGCTCCCAAATCAAGTTCTTGTCGAACCGTCGCGTCCTGAGCCGAGAGCACGAACAATTTCGAAGGCGTTCCCGGAGGCAGTTTGTAATTCGACATCGCCACCAGCAAGGCTCGTCCGCCGCGTCCATCGGGCCAGGCGAGGATCGCCGCCTGATCCCCCGCCGTTTTGAATTCATGCGGCAACTCCCGGAATCCCCGTCCCGCTTGGTTGACGAACAACGCCAGCTTGCCCTCCCGACCCGCGGAAACTGCCAGATCATCCCAGCCGTCACCGGTCCAATCCACCCCACTCACGCCCGGACCGCTGGATCCGAGGCGCATGGGCAGCAGCGGCTGCCAGAGGTTCTCGTCGAACGCTTCATCGACGTGTCGATGTGACAACACGGAGGAAAATTCAAACAACCCGGGCTCGGAATCTCGCTTCGTGAAGGGGGACGCGGCCGCAGGATCTTTCGGTTCGGAAATGTCATAAACAGAGTTGGGCTTCAGTTCCGGGATCACCGTTCGCCGTCCCGAGGGCCACCGCACTTCCAATTTCGAAGGCCCCGCGTTTCCCACCGCGAACATCCGGGCGGGCTCGTCGCCCGAAAGATACCGGCCTCCCGCGATCACCTCCTGATCGAGCCGTCCTTGCGGCCCGTCCACCACCAACCTGGCCCCAATGCCCCTGGTGTTGGGCGGGGATCCTTGCAGGCGGATCAACACCCGCGCGCCGGGAGCGTCGTTGCGATAGAGGCCGGGAGCCTCGTTCAAATGATTGACGACAAGATCCAAATCTCCATCTCCATCCAGATCAGCCTGAGCCATGCCGAAGGAAACTCCCTCGTGGCCAAACCCCCAATCGGAGGGCGCGGGTTCGAAACGTCCACTTCCGGCATTGCGAAAAGCCGCGTTGCGCGTGGGCCAGCGCGGATGCAATTGGAGATAGCGTTTGAGCTCCGTCTCGCTCAGACGTTGCTTGGGATTCTTGAATCGGTCGTTGGCATCCTGGTCCATGACGTCGAATTCAAATCCATTCGTGACGAGCAAGTCTTCGTCGCCGTCGAGATCGACGTCCATGAACAGGGGCGTCCAACTCCAGTCCGTCGCAGCGAGTCCGGCAAAGAGCGCGGCTTCGGCGAAGCCCCCGCCCGGACGTCCGAGGAACAGGGTGTTGCGATTGAATTGGAGCCGCGCGTCGGGGTTCGCGTATTCGGCAGGATCAGGACGGTCCCGCACCAACTGCCGTTGGCGCCGTTCCGGGGAGCGCGCCAGCATATCCACCACGAAGAAATCGAGAAGGCCATCCTGATTCACGTCGGCGAAATCGACGCCCATCGAAGACCGGCTGGTGTGGCGTATCTTCCACGCTTCCAAAGCGCGAAACGTGCCCTTGCCGGTATTGATCCAGATGCGGTCCGGGGAAGTGTTGTCGTTGCAGACGTAGAGATCGGGAAATCCATCTCCATTGAGGTCGCGAAACATCGCCGCCAAACCCCAGTCACGAAAAGGAGGGATCGGCCTGCCCTGCTCGTCCTGATACGTTCCCGGCTCAAATTCGATGGCTTGGAACTTTCCGCCGCCGAGATTGCGATACAGGCCATGGGTTTCGGGAAGTTCACGGACCTTGCCGTCCGGCAGGGCTTCAAATCGGCCTTTCCAGCGGGATGAACGAGTCGATTCTCCGTTGACGCGGGTAACTTCCCACTGGTCGCCCTTGCGTGCCACGGCGAAGCGGGTGGTGGGATCCGCCAGCATCATGGCGTCGATAAAGTGCGTGCAGTAGAGGTCGAGGTCCCCGTCACCGTCGATGTCCGCCAGCGTCAAGGAGGTCGCCGAAGCAGTCTTGGAGAGCCCCGAGTCCGGCCTTTCGATGAAACGTCCGGCCCCGTCGTTGAGAAACAACCGGGTGCCGACAGCGATGCCGTTGACCAGGAGATCCAGATCGCCGTCCCCGTCGACATCCGCGAATGCGCTTCCCGTTGAGATCTGGCCGATGCAGGCCGCCGGACCCGCATCGCGTTCTTGAAAACGCCACTGTCCCAGATTTTTGTAGAGCCGGTTCGGTCCTTGCAACGCGCAAAAGTAAAGATCAGGCAAACCATCGGCGTCGATATCACCCAAGGCCAATCCGGCACCGTTATGAGCCACCGCATTGGTCAGGTAGGGTTCGCCTCGGAAGAAGTTCGTGAAAGTCACTCCCGCGCCAGCCGCTCCGATCTGGACAAATCCTTGGGCGGAGTGTGTTTCGAAGTGAACCGTCTTGGACTGAACCCCCGGCACGGCGGCGGCGCGAGGCTCACTGCAGGCTGAAAGCATCCAGGCCACCCATAAGCACACGGTGAGTTTTCCCAGCCGGGACACCCGGGTCCAAGCGCACGGCGCCAAAGCAATGGACCTGGCCAGAGACAACTCTTTCGAGAACCCAGCTCGGGGCGATCCATGCACGGGATGTTTCACAACGCGTTCGAGCTCGAACTTGAGGAAAAGCGACCGCTGCCGCCAGCAGGAACATCCGCCGAGGAAAGAAAGTTGCGCGAGTTCATCGCAGCGCAGTAACGCTGAGGGTCGTCTTCACTCGCGGACGAGCGGGAGGGGGTCTGGGTGACGCGGATCAAGGAGGGGATGAAGGACGAGGTGATGGAGGAACGGAAAATCGAAGCGGGATCCAAGACGTTGGAGGACCAGCGGGTGAAACGGTGCCATGGGGAGATGGCGCGGAGGATCAAGGCGCTGGTGGTGGCGGGCGGGACGGAGAGGGAAATGACACTTGGAACGAATCAGTTGGAATGGACGGCGGCGACGGTGGTGGTCGAGCGGTTGCCTTAGGAATTGGAGGCCGATTTCCGGCGGGGCAATCGGCCCTGGCCCAACGCAAACTTCGTCGGAGGCAAATCCGAACTGGCCGGCCGGCGTGCCGCGCTGCTCGATGCGGACGCGACTCAACACTCGCACCGTGAGCCCTCCCTCTCCCCGCAGCGCAGCGCGGGGAGAGGGCCGGGGAGAGGAGCCTTCGAACCATGAGACGGCAATGCATTCCCACGCTCCTCCTCTCCCCAGCCCTCTCCTCCACCGAGTGGAGGAGAGGGAGTTCTGATGGCGGCGGACCACCATGGCGAGAGTGCGACCGCTCAAGGATTCCATCTGGACCGGTTTCCATTTCAGTGGCGATGCGGGAGTCCAAGCGCGTGCTGCCAGGCGTGGAGGATGTGGTCCACAATGAGATCCACACCCAGGCCGTTCTTGACCTGGGCC
The DNA here is from genome assembly GCA_016871495.1 of Verrucomicrobiota bacterium. Lineage (NCBI taxonomy): Bacteria > Pseudomonadati > Verrucomicrobiota > Verrucomicrobiota bacterium. Next base: position 45,121 of record VHDF01000014.1, read on the forward strand.
AGGACGAACGGACCGCGCCCGCGCATGTTTGCCGCATCTCTCGACATCACGCCGAGATCCGCCCCGACCGCCTCCGCCAGATCAGTTTTGTTGATCACCAGAAGATCGCTTTGGGTCAGACCCGGCCCGCCCTTGCGCGGGATCTTGTCTCCTCCCGCCACGTCAATCACCTGGATCGTGAAATCCGCCAGTTCCCGGCTGTAACAGGCGGCCAAGTTGTCGCCTCCCGATTCAATCAACAGCAGTTCGGTGTTGAATTCGCGATGAAGATCCTCCAGGGCCATGAGGTTGGAGGAAATATCCTCGCGAATCGCCGCATGCGGGCAGGATCCGGTCTCAACCGCGCGGATGCGTTCCGCGGGCAATGCCTGGTGACGAATCAGGAATTCGCCGTCCTCCCGCGTGAAAATGTCGTTGGTCACCGCCGCCAGGTTCATTCGATGCCGCAGGGCGAGACAGAGCTGAAGCATGAGGGCGGTTTTCCCACTTCCGACAGGGCCTCCGATTCCCACCGTGAATGCGCGCCGCTTATAATCTCGATCCAGGGGCGGCTGGCGTTCATGAAAATGGCCCGGATGCTCCATCGCCTCGTGGGTGTGACCAGCGGGACCGTGGTGATGATCGTGATGGTGATCGTGGGCATGCGAGTGCGAGTGCGAAGGCATAAGAAGCGCGGGTTGGATGGAGCCTCGGATTCAGCTCTGGAAAAGACGGGTGTGTAATCGGTCGTGAGCCCCTTGCCATAGGTCCAGCAACGGGGCGCTTTGGGCGATTTCATCAAGGGCGAGTTGCATCCCGTGGCGAACCACTGCCTCCGCCACGGAGGAGAGCTCATGCTGGAGCGACTGGGCTTCCATGGGGCCAATTACGTTGAGCCGGATCGCGGAAGCGACGGCGTTGCGCAATTGCATGAACAGGCAGGCGCGGAGAGCGGTCAGGACGTCCATCCTCAACTCGCCGGCCACGAAACCAAAAACAGGGGCAAAATGGAGGAACCGCGGAGAGACGCCGTCCACCGCGATGGACATTCCGAAGGTCCGTTGTGCGGCTATGGCCAGGGCGCGTCCCTGCAACCGGCTGGCCCGGTTGGCGACATGGTTGGAAGTCCAGGCCTCACAAACGTCGTCGATCTCGATCAACCGCGCGGGTTGGAGCAGGACTTCGCGAACCATTGGAAGTTGTGAATTCCCGGCCTGCCGGAGGCTGGCCACGATCCAAGATTGCAGTTCGACACGCTGGCGGATGGCACCGTGATTCCAGGCGGCTTCCAGACCCCCGGAATGGGCAAAGCCGCCGGTAGGAAACGCCGAATCAATCAGCTGCCAGATCACAAAAACATCCGGGGCCTTCGGTTCGGACGCGGCCCCTGGGTCATGAGGAATGGAAAACCGGGCCGTCATCGCTACGATCTCCGGATCAGAACAGGAAATAACGCTGGGCCAGGGGAAGGCTGGAGGCGGGATCGCATTTCAGAAGAACTCCATCGGCCCGGACTTCGTAGGTCTCGGGATCCACGGTGATTTTGGGGAGTGCGTCGTTCCAGCGCATCGAATGTTTGCCAATGTTGCGGCATCCGGACACAGCTTCAATTCTCTTACCGAGACCGTAACCGGCGGCAACCCCGCGCTCCAGGCAGAGTCGGCTGACGAAGGCGGCTGAAATGGGTCCCCCCGCCCGGCTGAAAGCGCCGAACATCGGGCGCATGAGCACCGGTTGCGGTGTGGGAATGCTGGCGTTGGCGTCCCCCATCTGAGCCCAGGCGATGAAACCACCCTTGATAACCATCTCGGGTTTGGCTCCGAAAAATGCGGGCCTCCACAGAACCAGATCCGCCAGCTTGCCGGTCTCCACCGAACCGACCAGATGGGAGACCCCGTGTGCGATTGCGGGATTGATGGTGTACTTGGAAATGTAACGTTTGATGCGCAGGTTGTCGCTGCCGGCAGTTTCGCCCGGAAGGGCTCCTCGCTGCTGCTTCATCTTGTCGGCCGTCTGCCACGTGCGGGTGATCACTTCGCCAATCCGGCCCATGGCCTGCGAGTCGGAACTCATGATGCTGATCGCGCCAAGGTCGTGCAGGATGTCTTCAGCGGCGATGGTTTCACCGCGGATCCGGCTTTCGGCGAAAGCCACATCCTCCGGCAATTCCGGGTCGAGATGATGACACACCATCAGCATGTCGAGGTGCTCGTCCAGGGTATTGACGGTGTAAGGCCGGGTTGGATTGGTAGAACTCGGCAAGACATTGGGTTCCCCGCAAACCCGGATGATGTCCGGAGCGTGCCCACCGCCGGCGCCTTCGCTGTGATAGGTATGAATGGTTCGACCGCAAATGGCCTGAAGGCTCGCTTCGACAAAACCGCTTTCGTTCAGAGTGTCGGTATGGATGGTAACCTGGACATCATGCTCATCAGCCACCGCAAGGCAGCAGTCGATCGCCGCCGGCGTCGTTCCCCAATCCTCGTGGAGTTTGAGCCCGATGGCTCCGGCGAGGATCTGATCCGGAAGCCCCTCCGGCAAGGCGGTGTTGCCCTTGCCGGTGAAGCCGAAATTGAGGGGCAGAAAGTCCACGGATTGCAGCATCGCCCGTAGGTAGAAGGGCGAAGGGGTGCAGGTGGTGGCGCAGGTGCCGGTGGCGGGCCCGGTCCCACCGCCGATCATCGTCGTCAACCCGGCGGCGACAGCTTCGTGCGCCTGCTGGGGACAAATGAAATGGATGTGGGTATCGAGACCTCCGGCCGTCAGAATCATTCCTTCTGCCGCAATCACCTCGGTGGTCACACCCACCACCATGCCGGGTGTGACGCCGGCCATGACATCCGGATTTCCCGCTTTGCCAATGCCCGCAATCAGACCGTTTTTGATCCCGACGTCAGCTTTGAAAATGCCGGTCGAATCGACGACGAGGGCGTTGGTGATGACGCAGTCCAGGGCGCCCGCGGCATCCACACCCGCCGCCTGTCCCATCCCCTCGCGAATCACCTTGCCGCCACCGAATTTGCATTCGTCGCCGTAAACGGTGTGATCCCTTTCGACCATGAGATAGAGTGACGTATCTCCGAGCCGGAGCCGGTCGCCGGTGGTCGGGCCGAACATTCCGGCATACTGCGCGCGTGGGATGATTCTTGCCATTCAAGCCTCTTGATCCGAGAAACCACCGGCGGTCACCTGTTGCTTGGCCTTGAGCCATGACTCAACGCCAACCGGCCCAGGAGCAAGGTTGTTGCCTCCACGAATGATTCGGGCACCCGCGATATCCACCAGAACCACGGTCTTGGTTTCACCCGGCTCGAAACGAACCGCGGTTCCGGCCAGGATGTCCAACCGCTTTCCGTAGGCCTTCGCCCGGTCGAACTGGAGCGAGGCGTTGGTCTCGATGAAATGATAATGACTCCCGACCTGCACGGGGCGATCACCGAGGTTCGTCACCTTGAGCTCTACCGCGTCGCGCCCGGCGTTGATCTCCAGGCATCCCTCGGCCGGAATGCAAAGCCCCGGTTCGCCGGACACCGTCTCCGGTTTGAACAGATCCAGCGAAGGAACGGGAAGGAAACTGCCATAAAGCGCCAGTTCGAGATTCCCGTTTTCCGAGACAACCGGAAGATGAACGGTCACCAGCTTCGATCCGTCGGGGAATGTCCCCTCCACCTGAACTTCGGCGATCATTTCGGGAACACCGCTCATGACCTGGTTCCGCCCCAGCAGCTGGCGGCCGAGATCCATGAGTTCCGCAACCCGCCTGCCGTCGCGGATGAATTCCAGCAGCACCGTGGCGATCAGGGCTACGGCTTCGGGATGATTCAGGCGCACCCCGCGGGCGAGTCTTTTCTGGGCGAGAAACCCCGCCTGATGCAGGGTCAATTTGTCCAGTTCACGGGGCGTGAGATGCATGGCGTCAGTTCCTGCGAGACCAGGGGTCCCCTTCCAGCAAGTCGAACACAGGCTTCAGCCAGCGATGCAATTCGGCCGACAAATCCTCGATACCGGTGGAGGCGGCACGAAGCACCACAGGACCCGAACCCATCCGGCTTGCCGAAACCAGGGTGGAAGCACGCCGACGGACCGGGCGCCTCGCCACATCCTCCACCAACAAGGCGGCAGATTCCCTCAACCGCGGGCCGTCCAGGAACAGGGTGGCGAAAACCGTGTACGGACCGGGGAGATGGCCGGTGGCTGAGGGATCCCCGCCAGGAATGATCCTCGTCGCGTCGAGAAACAAGCGTCCGTGGCCCGAGAGCAGAACCTCGTTCCGACTCGAGTAACTGGAGAACTCCCAGCGTTCCCCGCAGGCAACTCGTCCGCAGGAAAACCAGTCCAGCACCACCAGACTGGCATCAGACTCCAGCTCAAACCGCTGTGTCTGGCGATGGCTCGATCCGGCGAAGAGTTGCACGGTCTCCGGAGTGAAAACGAGCAGCCCACCCCTGGCGACGCGGGCCTGGGTGTGATGGGTGGAGGGAAGAAGGGCGGGATTGCGATAAATCTTGGTGGAAGCCTGAGTGCCCGCGAAGCAACAGGCGCCCCTGCCCACCTCGACTTCCAGCCGGGTCTGGTCACCCGCCACGACTCCGCCACCGTGGCTGCTGCCATAAACCCAAACGCTGGGACCGCGCGACTTCGGAGCCAGCATTTTCATCGGGCTGGTGGCATAACTTGATGTCAGCGCCGACAGGCCTTCGACCCGTTCGACCCGCACGGAGGCATGCCCGGCTCGCGGAGCGCGATCGGCCGGAGGAACAGGAGCAGCGACCTCCATGATGTCACACGGACTGGCAATCATACCGTCAAATACTTTCGAATCAGCGTGTCGTCCAGATTCTTCATGGGACCCTGGGCCACGATGCTGCCGCGGTCCATGACAAAAAAGCGGTCGCCGACTTCGAGACAGAAATCGAGGTATTGTTCCACGAGCAGAATGGCAATCCGCCCCTCGGTCTTGAGCGTTCGAATCGCGTCACCGATCTCATCCTTGTAGTTGTGTTCCGTCGGATGGACGTTCAGCCCCTCGGCCCGAAGCTTTTTGATCGTGTCACCGATTTGATCGATGATGTTGGGCTGGATTCCCTCGGTCGGTTCATCGAGAAGCAAGACCTTGGGATTGGTCAAGAGAGCTCGGGCGATGGCGAGTTGCTGCTGCTGGCCGCCGCTGAGGACCCCCCCCTTGCGGGAGAGCATTTCCTTGAGGACCGGGAACAAGTTGAAAACGCGATCGAGTTCACCATTCAGTTTCTTGCCCTGAGCCACGGCGCCGATGCGCAGATTTTCCCAGACGGTGAGCGTGGGGAATATGTCGCGTCCCTGGGGCACGTAGCCGAGTCCCGCCCGCGCCCGTTCATCGGGCTTGCTTCCCCCGAACTCACGCTCCCCGATTTTGATGGAGCCGCTGTCCGGGGAAACCAGTCCGGTAATGGCCTTGAGCGTTGTGGTCTTGCCGACGCCGTTGCGTCCCATCAGGCAGGCGACCTGGCCCGGCTCGACCTCCAGGCTGACCTCGCGGAGGATGCGGGAACCGTCGTAGCTGACGTGCAGGTTGGTAAGTTTGAGCACGGGATTCAGGCGGCTGCGGATTCAGTCTTTTTCTTTCGGCCGAGATAAACCTCGATGACGCGCTCATCGTTTTGGACTTCATCCACCGCCCCCTCGCACAGCACGCTGCCCTGATGAAGCACGGTTACTTTGCGGGCGATCTGGCGGACGAAGGTCATGTCATGCTCGATGACGATGATGCTGTGGTGACCGGCCAGGCTGAGGAGCAGTTCACCGGTCTTGCGCGTCTCCTCATCGGTCATCCCGGCAGCCGGTTCATCCACCAGGAGAAGTTTGGGGTTCTGGGCCAGCAACATGCCGATCTCGAGCCACTGCTTCTGCCCGTGACTCAGCGAGCCGGACTTGGTGGCGGCAAAATCGGCCAGGCCGATCGTCTTCAGCACCTCGTGAATGCGGTCCTTCTGGGTCGTATTCAACCGGGTGAAAAGACAGGACCAGATCGAACGGCTCCCTTCGAGCGAGAGCCAGATGTTTTCGAAAACCGTGTGATCCATGTAAACCGACGGGGTCTGGAACTTGCGCCCGATTCCCAGTCGGTTGATTTGGTACTCGTTCAACGCCGTGAGATCCGTGCTCCGCCCAAACTCAACCTTCCCTTGGTCCGGCCGCGTCCGTCCGGTGATCAGATCGAGCAAGGTGCTCTTGCCGGCGCCATTCGGGCCGATAATGACCCGCAGTTCCCCCAGATCCATGTAGAAATTGAGGTTGTTGATCGCTTTGAAGCCGTCAAAGGTCTTGGTGACCCCTTCGAGGGTCAGAATAAATTCTCTTGGCGTGGTGGTCATCGAGCGGGGGAGGGACTCAACGGTTTTTGGCGGAGTGGAGGAGGGGAAAGCCGAAGGGCCAAAGAAGTCGGCGTTCGGAAGCGTTTGAACCAGCCCAAGGCCATCCACCCGTGGTGTGGAGGGTTGTCGTCCTCCCCAAAGGAGATCCGGAGGAAGCGGGAAATCCTTTCATCGTGGTTTGCACGGAACGCCGGGAGCCATAGGTTGGGCTTGCGTGTCGGCCGGGGGAGGTTGGCGAGATTGGGAAAGTTTTCGTTTCCACGCTGAAATCTGGGCCGGGATTCCGATGATTCCTTGCGGCAGAAAGAGCGTGACCACCACAAAGAGAGCCCCAAGAATATAGGGCCATTGCTCGGCAAAGGCATGCGTGGCCCAACTTTTCAGCGCATTGCACCCCACGGCGCCGAGAATCGGCCCCAGGAGGTTTCCCCGCCCACCCACCGCACACCAAACCACAGCCTCCAACGATTTCTCCGGAGCCATTTCGCTCGGATTGATGATCCCCACCTGCGGAACATAAAGCGCCCCGCCGAGACCGGACAAGGCTGCCGCAAGGACAAACACAAAGAGCTTGAAGTTCGCCGTCGCGTAACCCGAAAAGAGAACCCGATTCTCGCTGTCCCGGATTGCCCGCTGAATCAGTCCAAATTTGGTGGTCGTCAGCCATCGGCAGAGACCATAGGAACCCAGCAACAGTACACCCGACGCGATGTAAAGGGTTCGTTTGACGGCGGGAGAATTGATGTCGTGGCCCAGAATGAATTTGAAGTCGGTCAGGCCGTTGTTGCCTCCGAACGTGAAATCGTTCCGGAAAAACATCAGCGTGGCGGCATAGGTCAGGGCCTGGCTGAGAATGGAAAAATACACTCCCTTGATGCGGGAGCGAAAGGCGAGCCAGCCAAACAAACCGGCGACCAGCGCCGGCACCCAGACGGTGGCAAGGGCGGCGAAACCGAAGCTCTTGAACGGAATCCAATGGGGAGGGAGTCCGCCAGTGTCTGGATACTTCTTGGCGAACTCCAGGAACACCATGAAATCCGGAATGTCGGCCTTGTACTGGCCGAGTTTTCCGACCATCAGGAGCAGGTGCATGCCCAGAGCGTAACCCCCGAGCACGAAGAAAAGGCATTGGGTCAGGCTGAGCAATCCGGTGTAACCCCAGAGCAGGTTCACCCCCAACGCGAGCACCCCGTAGCACAGGTATTTACCGTAAACGCTGAGGGTGAAGCTGCTGATGTGAAAGGCGCTCTCCTTCGGAACAAACGCGTTCAGGCAGGGGAGGACGAGGAGTGCAACCAGAGCAATCAGGCCCACGACCAGCAGTTCGACTTTGCAGAAACCCTCCTTCATAGGGTCAACCCTCAAGGCTGCGGCTGCGTGTGACAAAAAGACCGGCTGGCCGCCATTGGAGGAACAAGATGATGGCGGCCAGCACGGTGATTTTACCCATCACGGCCCCCAGCCACGGCTGGAGAATCTGGTCCGTGACCCCCACCCCCAGGGAGGCAAACACGGTTCCCAATAAATTTCCGACCCCGCCCATCACCACGATCATGAAACAATCCACAATGTGGTTCTGGCCGAGACTAGGGCCCACGTTTCCGATTTGGGAAAGGCAGGCGCCGGCCATCCCGGCCAGCCCTGATCCAAACATGAAGGTGAGCATGTTGACGCGATCGGTTCTCACGCCGAGGCAACTCGCCATCGCCCGGTTCTGCATCACAGCCCGGATCTGCAGACCCACCGGGGTCCGGACCAGCAGCAGCCAGGTTCCCAAAACGACCAGGACGGCGAACGCGATGACGAAGAGTCGGTTGTAGGCCAGCAAAACGTCATGGACCACGTAGCTTCCGCTGAGCCAACGGGGCGAGCTGACCTGGACATTGGCGGCGCCAAAAATGTGCCGGAAGATCTGCTGCAAGAGCAGGCTCACCCCCCAGGTGGCCAGCATCGACTCGAGCGGACGTTGATAGAGAAACCGGATGATCCCGCGTTCCAGCGCGAGCCCGACCAGGCCGGCAAAAAAAAACGAGGCCGCAAGTGCCGCTGGAAAATAACTGTCGAACCCCGCACCCGACGCGCCAAAAGCCGACTTGAACAGATTCTGGACCACATAGGTCGTGTAAGCCCCGACCATCATGACCTCGCCGTGTGCCATGTTGATCACCCCCATCAATCCAAAGGTGATCGCCAGTCCGAGCGCCGCCAGCAGCAACACCGCCGAAAGGCTGAATCCCCGGAACACCGTGCCATACAGATTGCCCCACCAGATGTAGTTTTCGATCAGGTCCACGGCTCGATGCACCGCGGTGACGGTCGCCTCATCCTTCACCCGGCCTGCTTTGACGTCTTCCCGAAGCTTTTGCAGAAAGCTCACGGATTGGATCGAACGAATTTCGCCCAGGAGCGTGACGGCCGCCGACCGGATGCCGGGATCATCCGAGACCATCCGGGTCAGGGCCACCGCCTCCGTCAGCGATTGGCGAACCTCCTTGTCGGATTCAATCTTCAGCCGCGCTTCGAGGAAGGGAAGGTAATCGGCGTTTTGTTCCTGCCCGATCTTGACCACCGCATCCCGGCGCTGGCGCGGTTGAGGACGGGCTAGCGCGTAGAGATCGAGGGTCGTTTTGATGACCTTGCGCAGCTTCGCAGTGGTGTCGGCCGGAGTCAGCTCGCTAGCGGAAAAAAGAAGCGGTTTGCCGGAGGCATCCTTGATCGGCTCGGACGCGGGCCATTGGAGCCCCTGCGCTTTGCCCTCCGCGTCGGTCGCGGGATCCAGAAGAAACGGCAGCTTGAGCCCTCCCGGACCCTCATGAATGTAAAGACTGCCCAACCGCCAGGCCCCGAGCACCTGCTCGATCAGCGGATCAGGCGTATGCGCGAGATCGCGGATCAGGGCCGCCTGTTCGGTGGCGTCATCGCTCAGGATCGCCTTCATCAGGCTCGCCCGGGCAGCCGCATCGGCACGCAACATCGCGGGCGAGCCGAACCCCATCAGGAGCACGAGCGAAGTGATGAGTGATCTGGCGAACATGATGAGGCGGGCTCTGGATCGAGGAGAAATAGGCGGCGGACAGACGAACGGGGATTCACCCGCCCGCCGCCGAGATGACTGGCGGCCCAAGGGAGGCCGCCGGCGACGAACGGGGATTCACCCGCCCGCCGCCGAGATGACTGGCGGCCCAAGGGAGGCCGCCGGCTCGGGGTGATTTACCGCACGGTGAGGAACTGGGAGCTAAACGGTTCGCCCGCGACGCCGTTCATGGTCTTGATGATCTTGAATTGGCCGTTGGCCAGGGTTTCACCGATGAAGGCGTTGTTCACTAGGTGATGATTCTTCTGCATGGTGACTTCGCCCGCGGGACCTTTGAACTTCAGGCCATACATGCCTTCACGAACTTTATCCACTTCGAAAGATCCGGCCTTTTCCACGGCCATCTTCCAGAGATGAACCCCCATGCGGGATAGATTCATCGGGCTGCAGGTGACGCGACCTTTGGTATCGATTCCACTGACGGTGTAGTCCACACCCGTGACCTTGGGTTCTTTCAACCAGGTCATGAAATCCGAGACGAACTTGGCATTCTCAGGAGACTTGGTCGACATGAAGTAGGTCCAGCAACCAAGATGGCCGACAAGGTCCTTGGCAGGGAGACCGCGGAATTCATCCTCCGAGATCGAAAAGGAAACCACGGGGCAGCTCTCGCTGGTCAGACCGGCGTTGGCGAACTCCTTGAAGAAGGGCACGTTGGTGTCCCCGTTCAAAGTGCTGATCACGCAAGATTTCCCGCCCGCCGAGAATTTTTTGATCGAGGCGACGATGGTCTGGTAATCCGTGTGTCCGAAAGGCGTGTAGATTTCCTCAATGTCTGAATCGGGAATCCCCTTCGACTTCAGATACTGCTTGAGGATCTTGTTCGTGGTGCGGGGATACACATAGTCCGAACCAAGGAGGTAAAACTTCTTCTTCCCTTCCGCGAGCATGTAGTCCACCGCCGGAATGGCCTGCTGATTCACAGCCTCCGCCGTGTAGAAGATGTTCTTGGAAAGCTCCTCACCCTCGTATTGAACGGGATAAAACAGCAGGCCGTTGTGCCGCTCGAAAACCGGCAGCACGGACTTGCGGCTCACGGACGTCCAACAACCGAAAACGACCGAAACCTTGTCCTTCACCAGAAGTTGTTCGGCCTTTTCGGCGAACAAGGGCCAGTTTGAGGCCGGATCCACCACCACCGGCTCGATCAAATAGGACTTGCCGCCGGCGCGGACCCCGCCGGCCTTGTTGATCTCGTCGAAGGTGAAGAGGAGGACATCCTTCAACGAGGTTTCGCTGATCGCCATCGTGCCGCTGAGCGAGTGGAGGATGCCCACCTTGACGGTTTCCGCAACCGCCTGCGCAACGAGTACCGTCGACAAGGCGGATCCGAGAAGATACTTTAGGAACTTGTTTTTCATGGGAATAGGGATTGGATTGTTAGGAGTTTGGAAAAAGGGGCCGACGTGTTCACGCAGCCCTCAAGGGGTCGAACAGACCTTGCTGAGACTTAGAACAGATAGCTGACACCCGCGCCAAAAATCACGCGGTCCTTGGCCGTATCAAACCCACCACTGTAGGAGGTGTGGTCATACCGAATTTCCGGCTGAACCTTGATCATCGGAGTCGGCTTCCAGTTGAAGGTCAGCGCGAGGCTTTGAATGGAGCCGTCGGGATCAGGCGAAAGGATGGCACTGAGAGGGCGGCCCGGAAGACCTATGCCCTTCAAACCACCACCGTCCTTGTCCTCAAGATGCTCCGCCCGAAGCGCGATTCCGAATTTCTCCGTGAAATCATACCACAACCAGCCGCCCACAGACCAAAGATCCGCGGTGGTGCCCGCCGCGGGGTCGAAGACGAAGTAATCGAATTCAAATCCCGTGTGGAATTTTTCGGTGATATCATAACCGGCCAGGACGGATCCCCCCTTCACGCTCATCGTGCTCGATTCGTCGCCGCCAAAACCGATCAGGTTGGCCCAGAGTTTCTCGTTGGGCTTGAGTCCGATGCTGCCGATCACGGTCTTGCCGTTGTTGCCATCAATCGGACCCGCATACATGCCGTTCTGAACGCGGAGCTTGAGATCGAGCCACTCCGTGAAGGTATAGCCCAGTTGAACACCGGCCGACGGACCGTTGCCCGTAAAGAACCATTGATATCCCTGCGAGAAGTTTGGATTGGCCGCGCCACCGTCACCCGACTCATAATTCAAGAGGGAAATCAACTGACCGGCCTTGATGTTCAGGCCGTCGCCGATCGGGACATTCAATTCAACAAATGCCTCACGAAGATTCTCCAGTCCCTGATAAGCTCCGCCGGTGTTGAGGACAGGCGCGTCCTCACCCCAGATCATGGAGGTGCGGAAACCTGCATCCCAGGCGTCACCGCTGCGCTCCACCGGCGGGCTGGCCAGAGTGACTTTGACCTTGTTGAGCGAGAACGAATTGTGGGTCGTGTTCCACAAGTATCCGTCCGATTTCTTGTCCAAGGGTTCCTTCGAATTGTAAAAATAGGAGGCCTGGACATAACCGCTGATGGTGATTTCGGAAGCCGCGGAAATCAGCTTCGGTGTTTCCTTTCCGCTCGGCAGGATGCCCTCTTTTTGGGCGACGGTCTCGATGGCCGTCAGGCGCTTGCGGAGGTCCTGATTCTCCTGCTCAAGTTTCTCGATCCGACTGGAGTCCTGACCGATTGCGAGCAAAGCGGTTCCGGCAAGCGCACCCCCGGCGGAAAGCGTTCGCCATAGGGAACCACTGCGCAAGAGCTGCCCTCTTGATTTCGATCGTGGGGAGTAGGGAGGCATGTGTAGGTGTAGTGGGTTGTTGTTCGTTGAGGTTGAATACTTCTTGACCAAGGAATCTGTGTTCCCTGATGACGCCCTGGCTCTAGCTACCTCGATGCCATCCGCCCCTCTCCACGTCTCACATTCTTTTCATGAAGATCCAACAATCTATTCATACACGCTCAAATCCTCTGACACATTTGGGTAATGGTACTCCGGCGGCAGAATGAAAATCAGTTGTGGAGTGCATGCATCAGTTGAACGAAGACTTCAATGGTGCATGGCCCCAAGCGCTGAAGTGCCCGCATCTGTCTTCTTTTGAGCAGGATGGCCAAAAAAACGCAGCTTGTTTTGAAAACCCTTTCGGGCCCGTTGAAAACAGACATCCACACCTCGAGTTCGGCCTGAAACAGGATGGTTCCGAAAACACTCATTCAAAGTGTTCCCTGCCCTTCCTGCTCCAGGGCTCACCTGATGTTTACCTCGGAGGCCAGTGGGTAGATCACGGTGAATCTCAAGATTCTATTCGCCGCTAAAGTTCAATCATCCAGCCGATGCGCTTGCGGATGGCAGCGGGCCTCCACGGCGGCAGGGGCAAGACCGCGCTCGCGCAAGCCTTCCCTCACAAGGAAGCCGATGCCTTTCCGGGCGGTTGCTGCTCGTCGCGCTGCTCGATGCGGACGCGACTCAACACTCGCACCGTGAGCCCCCCTCTCCCCGCAGCGCAGCGCGGGGAGAGGGCCGGGGAGAGGGGCCTTCGAGCCATGGGACGGCAATGCATTCCCACGCTCCTCCTCTCCCCGACCCTCTCCTCCACGCTGTGGAGGAGAGGGGGAGTTATGATGGCGGCGACAACCTGTGGTGCACGGCCATGCGCTGCGCCGGACCTTCATTCCCTCGCAGTTGACCCTGCGGCGGAAGGCCCGTAACCTCCCGAAAAATCACGCGGCCCAGCTGGATTGGGTTAAAACTCCCGCTTGCCGCCCGCCGATTCCTTTCCTGGCGCACTCCGGTCCGCCCTGATCGGGACGGGTGTGTTTTCAATCGAACCGCGCCGCCAAACTCCAATCGCCGCCACGCCATGATCCTCTCGCGAGCTCTTCTTCTCCTTCCCTGCTGCTTGCTGCTCGGCACGCCCGCGCAGGCCGCCACGCGCAACGGCAAGTCCTACGATTTCCCCATCTACACCAACAAGCCGCCCGGCAAGCAGGTGGGAGGACAACACGCCCCCGCCACCACGTCCGCCCTGCCCCCCGCCGAAGCGCAGAAGAAATTCAAAGTGCCCCCGGGCTTCGAAGTCCGCCTTTTTGCCGCCGAACCGGAAGTCGTCAATCCCGTCGCCATGACTTGGGACGATCGCGGACGTCTCTGGGTGTTGGAGCTCTACGAATATCCCCAGGGAGCCAAGCCCGGCGAGAAATCGCGGGACCGAATCAAGATCCTGGAAGATACCGACGCGGACGGCGTGGCGGACAAGGTCACGGTCTTTGCGGACGGATTGAATCTGGCAACCGGACTTTTGTTCGGCAACGGCGGAGCGTATGTGGGTCAAGCACCACATCTCCTTTTCCTCCGGGACACCAACGGCGATGACAAGGCGGACCAGCGGGAGATCCTTCTCACCGGCTTCGGGCTCGAAGACCGCCATGAGTTATTAAACGGGTTTGCTTGGGGGCCCGACGGCGCGCTCTACATGACGCACGGCGTGTTCACGTTCGCAAACGTCATCGATCCGGCGAATCCTTCGGCTCCACCCGTGCACATGAACGCCGCGCTGGCGAGGTTCCATCCCGGCACGAGAAAGTTCGAAGTCTACGCCGACGGCACCAGCAATCCCTGGGGGGTGGATTTCGACCGGTACGGCAACGCCTACGTCAGCGCTTGCGTGATCGATCATCTGTTTCATCTCGCCCCGGGCGGCAGTTATGTCCGCCAAAGCGGCGTGCCCACGAACCCGTACGTCTACGACTTGCTGCGGTCCATCGTCGATCACAAGCATCACATGGCAGCCTACGCGGGCGTGAACGTGTACCAGGGAAATCAATATCCGGCGGAGTGGAAGGGCCGTGTCGTCATGGGCAACATCCATCAAAGCGCCCTCAACCAAGACCGGCTGACTCCCAACGGATCGAGCTTCAAAGCCTCCGAAGAAGCGGATTTCCTGCTGGCGAACGACGGCTGGTTCCGCCCCGTCAGCACTCAGACGGGTCCCGACGGCGCGTTGTGGGTGATGGATTGGTACGACCGGTATCCGTGCTACCAAAACGCCAATGCCGATCCTGAGGGCGTCGATCGGGAACACGGCCGCATTTGGCGTGTCGTGTTCACGGGCGACCGCCCCGGCGCACCTGTCCCCAGCCGTCCCGGCAAGGACATGGATCTTTCCCAATCCAGCCCCCGCGAGCTGACCGCGCTTCTGGATCATCCCAACATCTGGCACCGCCGCGTGGCTCAGCGCCTGCTTCGCGAGAAGAAGGATGCTTCGATTCGTTCCGACTTGGCGGCGTTGGCGACAGCGGCGAACAAGCCGTTGGAGACGCGGTTGTTCGCTTTCTGGACCCTTCACAGCACGGAACTGCTGGAGGAGTCGTTTCTCGACCAAATGGCCAGGGATTCGGAACCGGCCCTGCGTTCCTGGGCAGCGAGGTTCACCGGCGAACGCAGGCTCGCGAGCGAGCGAGCGTCCGATCGCTTGATCCTGCTGGCGTCGGATCAGGATCCGTCGGTTCGCTTTTCCGTCGCGGTGGCCACGCGCCAATTCACCTCGGGTTCCCTGACGGTGAACACGCCTCCTCCCTCGGGAGCAGGGATGAATTGGGCGGGCATCCTGGTGCCGCTCATCGAGAAATCCGCCGACGCCAAGGATCCACTGATCCCGTTCGCCGTCTGGCTGGCGGTCGAACCCTTGTTCGTGGAGGATCCGGGTCCGGCTCTCCAATGGCTGGCGGAATCCGGACGGGAGCACCTGCCATTGTCCGGTCAGTTGGCGCGCAAAGTGGCTCGCCGGCTCTGCGACATGAACGACGCCACCAAGATCGATCTTGCGGTGGACTTCGTGCAGAAGGCACTGGCCGTGTCGCCTGAAATTGCGGTCAACGCCATCAGCGGCCTTTTGGAAGGCCAGCGCGGCAAGGCGCTCGTGCCCACGGTTCCCACCGGCGAATTGCTTGCCCGTTTGTCCCGGCACTCGGATCCGGTGGTGCAGGAGCGCGGACGTCAATTGGGAACGCTGTGGGGCGATGCCGCGGCCATTCTGCAAACCATCCGCACCCTCCAGGACGAACAAGCCCCGTTGGACAACCGCCTGCAAGCCGCGCGCTCGCTCCGCCAGTTGAACAACGACACGGCCCGCGCAGCGATGTTGTCGCTGGTTCAAGGTCAAACGCCGGATCGCCTGGCCGTCGAGGTGCTCTCGGCCTTGAGCGAAGCCGGGGGGAACACCGTGCCCGACACCATCGTGAGCCGGTGGGCCAGCTTGACTCCCGCCGCCAGACGGGCCGCGGCCGACACCC
The DNA here is from genome assembly GCA_016871495.1 of Verrucomicrobiota bacterium. NCBI lineage: Bacteria > Pseudomonadati > Verrucomicrobiota > Verrucomicrobiota bacterium. The sequence goes on from VHDF01000014.1 coordinate 60,781, forward strand.
TCGCTTCCCGGCGCAACTGGGCTCGATCCTTTCTGGCCGCGATCGAACGCCGCGAAATCTCGCCCAGCGACCTTCCCGCCGCCGTCGTTCGCACCCTCGTCAATCATCGCGATGAATACCTGCGCAACAACGCCCTCCGCGCCATCGGCCAGTTCCGGGAAGCGGATTCCGACAAACTTCAGCGCCTCGCGGAAAAGCGGAAGGTGGCGCTGGCGGGTTCTCCGAATTTAGGCGCGGGGCGCGATGTCGCCACTCGAACTTGCTTCGTTTGCCACAAGTTCCACGGCGAAGGGGGAGAAGTGGGGCCGGACCTCACCGGGGTCGGACGCTCCACGCTCGACGCGCTGCTGCGCAACGTCATTCATCCCAACGAAATCATCGGGAAAGGTTACGAGAACGTCGAACTCGAGACCAAGGACGGCCGCACGGTTTCCGGCCGTCTCGTCGAGGAGAATGAGGTGTCGCTCAAACTGCTGGCAGCCGGTCCCAAAGAAGAAGTGGTGGCCAAATCCAATCTCGCCTCGCGCCGGGTCAGCGAACTTTCCGTCATGCCTGAAGGGCTGGAACAAATGCCGGACGAAGACTTTCGGAACATGATTTGGTACATCCTGAATCCGCCCCAGGACCAGAAGCCCATGACACCCGAACGCTGGCGCGAGCTGGTGGGAGACGACAAGCCCTCCGCGGCGCTCGGCATCGCGACGGACGGAGAGTCGGTCGCCTTGTGGAATCCGGAATGGCGGATAAAAAGCGGCGCCGCCGAAGGATTGCCGCGCAAGGAAGCCGAGTTCGCCGGCCGCCGGAACGTTCTGATCACCCATCCCTTCCACGAGCGTGAACCCGCCCGCGTCGAGCGGAGACTGGACGTCCCCTCGGACGGACGAACCCGGATACGAGTCGCGCTGACCGCCCATGAGCGGGGGGATTGGGTTTTCATCGCGCGCGTGAACGGGAAAGACGTGAAAAGGCAGGAAATCAATTCGAAGGAACCGCGTTGGAAGATGGTCGAGGTGGATCTGAGCGAGTATGCTGGGAAAAGCATCGAAGTGGCTCTCGAAAACGCGTCCAGCAGCTGGGATCATGAGTTTGGATACTGGCAGGGCCTGGAAGTGGTCACGGAGAAGTGACCGGACCGGGTTCCGGACGCCGGGAAGTTTGCGGCAACATCCTTCATTGCAAATGGCATGAATTTGGCACGCTTGGTCACCTTGGGTTCCCTGGGCCTGGCCGCGCTGCTTATCTTCCTCCTAGCTTGGAAGCCCGCGCCCGCCACGGGCAAGCGCCATTCATCCACGCCTCTCCCATCCCTGCTCGTGTATTGCGCGGCCGCATTGAAACCCGCGGTTGAAAAGGCCGCGCACGAGTTTGAAGCCGAGACCGGACGGCGGGTTCAAATTCAGTTTGGCGGGTCCGGAACTCTCCTCAGCAATCTGCGCATCGCGAAGCAAGGGGATCTGTTCATCGCGGCGGATGACTTCTACTTGCAAGCGGCCCGGTCCAACCAACTCGTCGCCGAAACGATTCCCCTGGCCCGCATGTCTCCCGTGCTGGCGGTGGCCAAGGGGAATCCCAAACAAATACGCAACCTTGAGGACTTGGAACGCGGGGATGTCCGCCTGGCGCTGCCCAACCCTGAAACGGCCGCCATCGGACGTTTGGCCCGCGAACGCCTGATGGCGCAAGGCCGGTGGCAAAGCCTGTCGTCGCGAGCCGTGGCGCTGAAGCCCACCGTCAACGACCTGGCGAACGATCTCAAACTGGGCAGCGCGGACGCGGCCATCGTGTGGGATGCGACGGTCAGGCAGTATCCGGAATTGGAAGCGGTTCCGGGCGAATTCCTCGGATCCGTCGAGTCGGAAATCTCCGCCAGCGTGCTCGCCTTTAGCCTGCAGCCTGCCGAAGCCTTGCAGTTGGCGCGTTTTCTCGGATCCCCGCAGCGTGGCGTTCCTCATTTCGAACGGTTCGGTTTTCGCGGAGTGGAAGGCGACGCGTGGGCGGTTCGGCCCGAGATCGTGGTCTACAGCGGAGGCGTCAATCGATTGGCCATCGAGGAAACGCTGCGGCGGTTCGAGCAACGCGAAGGCGTCAGCATTTCCCGGGTTTACAACGGCTGCGGCTTGTTGACCGCGCAGATTCGCGCCGGGCAAAAGCCGGACGCCTACGTGGCGTGCGACGTGTCGTTCTTGCAGCCGGTCGCCGGACAGTTCCACGCCGGGCTTGAACTGGCCGAGACGCGAATGGTCATCGCGGTCAAGCCGGGCAATCCAATGGGATTGAAAACGCTTTCCGACCTGGCGCGTCCGGGATTGAAACTCGGCCTGGCCCACGAGGAGCAAAGCGCCCTGGGCGCACTTTCCTTGCGAGTGTTGAGGGAGCAACACTTGGCGGATGCCGTCGCGTCCAACGTCGTCGTGCGCACGCCCACCGCGGACCTCCTGATCAACCAATTGCGGGCCGGCGCGCTCGATGCCGCGCTGGTTTACGAAGCCAATGCCAAGCCCGCCGCCGCTCATATGGACTTCTTCGTGGTCGACTGGCCAAGCGCCTTTGCGATCCAACCCGTCGCGGTCGGACGGCACACCGCTTATCCGCGGTTGATGGCCCGTTTGGTCCAGGCCCTGGCTTCTCCGGAATCGCAAGACCGGTTTGTCGCTCAAGGTTTCAAGTGGCGGAGAACCCCGAAGCCATGAAGCGCGCTTCGACCAACACCGCCCCGCTTTCCTCCGCGGACCGCCGGTTTTACGCTGCGCTGGCGGTGTTGGGCGGGAGCTATGGGGTCATGGTTGCGGCCCTGTTGCTGGCGGATCTCGCCTACACAACCCCGGGCCACCTCTGGACTTCGCTGCAATCCTCGGAAATCCGCTACGCCATCCGGCTCAGCTTGCTCTCCTGCACCCTGACCACCTTGATGTCGCTTTGGGTGGCGATTCCGCTCGGCTACCTGCTGGCCCGTCGCCGTTTTCCGGGAAGCGTCCTGGTGGATTTGTTGGTGGATATTCCGATGGTCCTGCCGCCGTTGGTCATCGGCCTCAGTTTGCTCATCCTTTTTCAAACCGCCCCGGGGCGCATGATCGAACGTGTGCTTCCGGTGACCTACGCGGTGCCCGGAGTCATCCTCGCGCAATTCATGGTCTCCTGCGCCTTTGCGGTTCGCACGATGCGCACCACCTTCGAGCAAATGAATCCCCGGGCGGAACAAGTGGCGTTGACGCTGGGATGCGGGCGGGCGGAGGCGTTTTGGCGGGTGGCGCTACCGGCCGCGAAACGCGGAGTGCTGGCGGCAGCGACCCTGGCCTGGGCTCGCTCGCTGGGAGAGTTCGGTCCGATCCTTGTTTTCGCGGGGGCGACACGGTTCAAAACCGAGGTCCTTTCAACCACGGTTTTTCTCGAATTGAGCGTCGGCAATCTTGAGGCCGCCATCGCCGTTTCACTCCTGATGGTGATGGCGGCGGTCATCGCGCTGCTGTTGCTGCGCCGCTGGGGTGGCGAACCCAACTTGGGCCAGGCCGGCCCGGCTTGACGCGTATGATTCGTATCGATCGCTTGCATGCGCACGCCGGCTCGTTCGAACTCCGCGACGTGTCGTTCGAATTGCCGTCCGGCCTCTACGGCGTCCTCATGGGCAAAACCGGTTCGGGAAAAACCACCTTGTTGGAAGCGATCTGCGGACTTCGTTGGATCAAGTCGGGTCGTGTTTGGCTGGGAGAAGAAGACGTGACAGATTGGCCGCCAGCCCGCCGGGGGATTGGGTTTGTTCCCCAAGAACCCTCGCTCTTTCCCCACTTGCGGGTGCGGGAGCAACTCGGCTTCGCCCTCTCCGTCCGAAACTGGAGCACGTCCGAACAGGCCCGGCGCGTCGATGAAATCGCGGATTGGCTCGGACTGCGCCCGTTGTTGGAACGTCCCATTCATGGACTGAGCGGAGGGGAGTGCCAGAGAATCGCCCTGGGCCGGGCGCTCGCATTTCAACCGCGGGTGCTTTGCCTGGATGAACCCCTCAGCGCCCTGGACCAGGAAACGCGAGATGCCATGTGCGAGCTCTTGGGATCTATCCAGAAACGCGCGGGGGTCACCGTGCTGCACATCACCCACAACGCGACCGAAGCCGGGCGCCTCGCCGATCGAAACTTCTTCCTCCGCGACGGCCGCATCGAATCCTGAAATGGACCCGGCCCCCCATCTCCCCTCTTCTTCCCTCACGCCCGAAGAAGAATCCATTTATGCCTGGCAATTGGACGTGCCAGGTCTGGGGGAGGAAGGGCAAAGTCGCCTGAAATCCGCCACGGTTCTCGTTTCACGCGTCGGCGGACTCGGTGGCGCCGCGGCGTGGTCGCTGGCAGCAGCAGGGGTGGGAAAGCTGATTCTGGCCCACGCGGGCAGCATCAAACCCAGCGATCTCAACCGCCAAACGCTCATGACCCAGGCCGGATTGGGACGAAGCAGGGTCGAATCCGCCGCCGAACGTTTGCGCGCGTTCAATCCACGCCTCGACATCGAGGCGATCCCGGAAAACATCTCGCCGGACAATGTGGAATCGCTGGCACAGCGAGCGGACGTGATCATCGACGCGGCCCCTCTCTTTTCTGAACGATACGCACTCAACAAGGCTTGTGTTCACCTGGGAAAACCCATGATCGAATGCGCGGTGCATGAACTGGAACTGCACCTCACCACAATTATTCCCGGCCGGACCCCGTGTTTGCGCTGCCTCTATCCTCAGCCGAACCCGCACTGGACCCGGCGCTTTCCGGTGCTCGGCGCGGTCAGCGCCACGGCGGGTTCACTCGCCGCCATGGAAGCGATCAAAGTCCTGACCGGCTTGGGCCGCCCTTTGGCCGGAAAGCTCCTCGTCGGCGACCTGCGCGGCATGTCCTGGAAGTCACTGCGAATTCACAGGGTAGCGGGTTGTGCGGATTGCGGAAATCTGGGTAAGTTAGGGGGAGCATGAAACCGCGGGTCCATCATTCACTTCCCTGCCTCGCCCTGCTTTCGTGGCTGGCGCTGGCAAGTCACGCGCTCGCTTGCCGCTATTCGGTGAGAGACACCGGGTTTGTAGACCTCGGCGAGGAGTCGTACTCGTTCGAACTGCAAGGGGTGCGGGATGCCTCCGTCATCCAACATTATCGGCGAACGGCAGTCACCGTGTTTTCCGAAGCGAACATTCAATTCACATCCGTTGAACCGAGACTCGATGAAGTGCCCGCCGCGTCTTTGCGCGACCGCAATGGGCGCCGTCTCGAATTGGCGCGCGGAACCGCTTTGCCGCTTGAACCGAAGGCCATCACCGCTCTCTTGGAGTCGGTGGCGGAATCTCCCTTGCGACGAGATCTGCAGGAGGCTTCTCTGCGCCATTTTGCCGTGGTTCTGCTGCTCGATGGCGAACGCGAAGCCGAAAATGTCCGCGTCGTTTCCATGGCGGAACAAGCCATCCGCCACATCGCGACCCAAATGCCGTCGATGCCCAAACCCGTGAAGTCACCCCCGGTCCTGCGACGCGTCTCTCAAAACCAGCAGAGCGGCGAATCCATCGCTCTCTGGGGTCTGGGACTCGACTCGGCTCGATCCGATGATCCTCGTGTGGCCGTGGTTTTCGGACGCGCCCGCCGCCTGGGCGGCATTCTCGAAGGCGCCCTCATCACTCGCACCGCCCTCCAAGAACACCTCGCCATCCTCGGCCAGGACTGCGAATGCGAATTGGACCGCTCCTGGATGAAAGGCCCGGTTCTCCCCGGACGTTGGGATCAAGACCGCCAGAAAGAAACAGCCCGGGCCCTGGGATTCGATCCTGAAAACCCCATGGTCAGAACGGAAATCAGCCGCATCGTGCATCGCGGTCCCGGCGCCGGTCCTCGCCGGAAGTTGCCGGCTCAGACCCAGGCCTTGCGCTACTCGGAAAACGCCCTGGATGAATTGCCCGCCGCGGACGTCGATCGAGAGGAGACACCTGATCCGAGCGGGAACCTCGGAAGCATCCCGCTGGAAGAGAAACCGACCGGAGACACACACGCGAAAGCGATCCCGGGGAGCCCTGCGCCAGTCACGGGACCAAACTCGCTCGCGACCGCCGCGGAAAACCCGCGACCTCTTCCCTTGAGCCTCATCGCCTTGGCAACCCTGTTGGGCGTGGGAACCATCGGATGGTGGTGGGTCAAGGTTGGAAAGGATCGCGGATGACCTTGCTGTCTCTCATTCTCCGCGAATGGCGGCATCATTGGATCAACGCCTTGTTGAGCACGGTCGGACTCACCATTGCCGTTGCCTTGCTCGTCGCGTTGCGCATGACCACCGGCGCGGCCGAGCGAGAAACGCGGCGTGTCATGCGTGACCTGGGCTTCAATCTCCGCATCATCCCAAAGACCACGGACATGGATTATTTTTGGACCCATGGCTTCTCCGATCAAACCATGCCGGAAAGCACCGTCCGGACATTGGCTGACCAGAGTGGCATTTTTGTCACCTTCAACCATCTCACCCCGGCGCTGGAAGGACGCGTCGCGCTGGCCGGAGCCTCCGCCATCCTGACCGGCTTGGGCGAAACCATCGTCAGCCCCCATGAGGGCAGGCAGCCCATGGGTTTTCGCATCAAACCGGGCGAGGCTTTCCTCGGCCACAGCGTAGCGCAACGTTTGCAGGTCAAGAAAGGAGACACGTTCGAGCTGGCAGGGAAAAAACTCCGGGTGGAGAAAGCCCTGTCTGAAAGCGGCACGGATGAGGATTTGAGGATCTTCACCTCGCTCCGCGACGCCCAGGCCGTGCTTCAATCTCCCCATCGCATCAACGAGATCAAGGCCATCGATTGCTTGTGCCTGACCGCGGATCAAGATCCTCTTTCCAAACTGCGCCAAGTCATCGAGACCGCGCTGCCGGAGGCCAAGGTGCTCCAACTTCGAACGCTGGCCGACGCGCGGGCGCGCCAGAGACAGATGGCCGAGAAAATGGCCGCCTACGCCACGCCTCTCGCCTTGGGCTTCGGCGGAACCTGGGTGGGCCTCCTCGCCTGGCTCAATGTGCGCGAACGCCGGGCGGAAATCGGATTGTGGCGAGCCTTGGGGCACGGCTCCGGACGCCTCGCCGGACTGCTCTTGGGCAAAGCAGTCCTGTTGGGACTGCTCGGCGCCGCCGCCGGCTTCGCGCTCGGAACAGGCCTTGCCCTTGCCGCCGGTCCCTCTCTGTTTCAAGTCACCGCCAAGAGCTTGCAGGCGGATCCTCAACTCCTGTGGAAAGCGCTCGCGTGGACCCCCCTTTTTGCGGCGATTGCCTCGCTCCCGCCCGCCCTGAAAGCTCTGGCCGACGACCCCGCGCTCAGCTTGCGCGCAGACTGAACCCTCATGGCTCAATCCCTGATGTCTTGCACCGGTCTGTCACGGGCTTTCCCCGCGCCCGGCGGCAGCATCCAAGCGCTGGACGAAGTCTCCCTGCGCGTCGAGCGTGGAGAATTCGTGGTGATCAAGGGTCCGTCGGGCTGCGGCAAATCAACCCTCCTCCTCACGCTGGGCGGCATGCAACGTCCGACGCGCGGTTCCGTGGTGTTCGGCGACGCGGAACTTTATGGGCTGCCCGCCACCGAGCGAAATCGATGGCGCGCACGGGAAGTCGGATTCGTGTTTCAGCTCTTCCATCTCATCCCCTATCTTTCAGTGCGCGACAACGTCGCCGCGGGCCTGGCGGAGTCGCCATCGAAAACCCCGCGTTCAATAGACGATCTGCTCGATTCACTGAAACTGTCCGACCGAGCACGGAGCTTGCCGAACATGCTCAGCGCCGGGGAGCGGCAGCGGGCCGCCCTGGCTCGAGCCCTGGTGAAGAATCCTTCGCTGATCCTCGCCGATGAACCCACCGGAAATCTCGATCCCACCAATGCGGCCATCGTGTTCGAAAAACTCTCCGCGTTCCGCGAAACGGGCGGCACCGTCGTCGTGGTCACTCATGGCCACGACACAACACCACACGCCAGCCGCACGCTCGAAATGGAACAAGGCCGCATCGTCCGGCAGTCCACCCGCTGATCCAATCCTGTAGCGAAATCCGCGCCATGAATTCCGTGCTTCCCGAAGTCGGCGGTGACCGAGTCGTCGTCGTAACGCAGACAGCCCTATCTGCTGTATCGCAGGTTGCCCAACCTGCGAGGCGGTCATGGGAACGAGGCGCTTTGGGAGAAAAAAGCGTCTTCGATTCTCGCTCCCATCGCCGACAGGCAGTCGGCGAAACAGCAGGCTCCGCAGCCTGCGCTACTCTGCCACCCACTTCGAGAGGTACCGCCATGAATTCACGCTCTCTCTTCACATTCGCGCACGGGCGGAATCCGCGGACGTTCCTCCTGATCGCTCCGCTCCTGCTGTCGCTGTCGCTGCTCGCCGCGGATTGGCCGACCTATCGCAGCGATTACGCCCGGTCAGGAATATCGACGGACACTCTGCCCGTCCGTCCGGCGGAACTTTGGAAATGGACTTCCCGCCACCGCCCTCAACCAGCCTGGCAAGGCGAAGCCAAGTGGGATGGCTACAACAAAGTCTATGATATGAAAGCGCGGCAAATCTTTGACCGCACATTTCATCCCATTCTCGCTGACGGCCGCCTGTATTTCGGATCCTCCGCCGACGACAAAATCTATTGCCTCAACGCGTCCAATGGCCGCTTGGAATGGGCCTATTTCACCGAAGGACCTGTCCGGCTCGCGCCGACCTGGCATCAGGGGAAGATCTACGCGGGATCCGATGATGGAAACATTTACTGCCTGGACGCCCAGTCCGGCACCTTGATCTGGAAACAACGCGGCGGACCCGAAGACCGCCGCATTCCGGGTAATGGCCGCGTCATCTCCGTGTGGCCGGTGCGCACTTCAGTGGTGGTGCAGGACGGGGTGGCCTATGCCGCGGCCGGCATGTTCCCGTCCGAAGGCGTGCATCTGCTGGCGTTGAACGCCGCCACCGGTGAAGTTCAGTGGCGCCAAATTCAAACGGATCTGCCCGCGCAGGGCTATCTGCTCGCATCGCGCTCGCGGCTTTATTATCCGGCCGGACGCAACAATCCCGTGGTTTGCGATCTCGCCGGCGGCAAGCGTCTGCAAGTGGTGGAGGGCGCCGGCGGCACTTATGCCTTGCTCAGCGGGGATATGCTCATCTTCGGCCCCGGCAAAACGGGACAGCTCGGAGCAGTGGAGGATGGACGCCAGGATCAACTCGCTTCCTTCGAGGGGAACCACATGATCGTCACGCCCACTCGATCGTTTCTTCACTCCGATACCGAGCTCTCCGCACTGGACCGCGCGCGCTACCTCGACCTGGCCCGACAGCGCAAGAACTTGACTCTCGAGCAAAGCCGCGTCGGCAAGCGGCTGAAGGAGCTCGCCAAGAAACCCAATGAAGAATCGTCGATGCAAAAGCTCAAGGACGATCTGACGCGGATTGGCACTCGAATCGATGAAATGACCGAGGCCATGCAAAACTGCATTCTGTGGAAGCGCCCATCCACCTGGCCGTACCACCTCATCCTGGCAGGCGAAACCCTCATCGCCGGCGGAGAGCACGAAATCGCCGGGTTCACGGCCGAAACCGGAGAACCACTCTGGACCCTTCCCGTCCAAGGCAAGGCCTACGGGTTGGCCGCTTCCTCCGGACTCTTGATCGCCACCACGGACGAGGGTGTGATCCACAGCTTCGGCAGACCCACCGCCCGGGCGTCCACTGTCCCCGCAGCGACCGCTGAGAACTCTCCGCGTTATGCCCGCAATGATGGGAGCGATGTGCATGCGCCTTAGAGCGTGTTTGGGAATTCGGCGGGGTTTTGTTTTCGCGGAAAAGGCCCGATGGCGAGGCGCGAGGAGGGAGCATGGCCGCCAGCGCCCTGTGACCGACGAGCAACAAAGCCAGCGGGCCTTTTCCGCGAAAACCCTTCGGGCGGCGGATCTTTTGCCGGCGGCCTGCGTTGGCTCGGCCGTTACAGCCCGCTTTGGGGAGGCTCCGGCCTCGCCGCCTTGGCCGCCGCCAAAATCTCTCGCCGCAGGACCCCGCCCAATTTCCAAACAGGCTCTTAGGATGAAGCCGACGCCACTTTCTTATTCTCGATCCTGCTCTAGCTCTTACTCAGAAAGCCATAAGCCACTCCAAGATCCATTTCGACCATGAGAAGCTTATCGCCTACCAACGAAGCATTGAGTTTGAGGCCTGGGCCAGTCCTTTGTTGGAAGCCAGGCCCGCCAAGCTGGCCGTTTTGGATCAACTCGACCGGGCGTCCACTTCAGTTCCGTTAAGCACGCAATTCCTTTCGCTACCCCCCTTTGACCTCATGAAAATCCGATCCACAACGCGCGCTTCCGCCATTCCTGATGCGTCCGCAAGGCATTGGCCGGGGCGCGGCGTTCACGCTGCTTCAATGTCCTCGCACCCGCTGGCAATGATTCGAGATGGGGCGACGCATCAGCGAAGCGGCGTAAACGCCGCGCCCCGGCGCTCCAGCGCGCATCACCAACCGCCTGCGGATGCACCGGCCATCGCCCGGCTATGCATCCTGGCGCTAGGGTTGGCTTTACAATGCGCTCCGCTGCTTGCCGCCACTGAACCCGGCTTGCTCTGCTGGTGGTCGTTCGGTCCCGACCGTCGGCAGGGCAGCGTCATCAAAGCGTGGCGCGGCGGCCCGGACATCACACCCTCCGGCCCAGTCCAGTTCATTGCCGACCCGCCACCGGGCCGAATCGAACTCCCGGCTCGGGGAGAACGACTTCTCGTCGCCGAGTCCGTCACGAAAGCGCTGCTTCCCAAAACTTCCCTCACCCTGGAATCGTGGGTGCGTGTCGATCGCACTCAGGAATGGGGCGGAATCTTCAGCGCGATCCAGGATAACGGCGAGTTCGAGCGCGGCCTGCTGCTCGGCTTCCGCACCGATCGCTTCGCCTTGGGCGTCGCCACCGAGAAAGCCGGACGCCTCACGTATCTTTCGGCAGACCAACCATTCGAAAAGGGCCGCTGGCATCACGTCGTCGGCACTTACGACGGCACCTGGCAGCGGCTCTACGTCAACGGAAGACTCGCCGCCGCCACCAATGAGCAAAGCGGACCCGTCTGGTACGCCACCTCCGGTCCTGTGGTGATCGGAGCCTATCAGGACCAGGACGAAAACTATCCCACCCAGGGCGCGATTCAGGAAATCCGTCTCTGGCAACGCGCCTTGGATGCGAAAGAAATCGCGGAACGTTACGCTTCGCGCCGGGCCGAGTTCCCCGCGCCCGCGCCGGAACCGATCCGGTTGGAACCTTCGTTCGGTCCGTTCGTCGATTGGGTGGACCGCGCCACCGCTCGCGTCTCGTGGGAAACCGCCTCGCCCATGCCCACGCGGCTGGAGCTCGCCGACCCGGTTCGCCAAACCCGGACTTTCACGACGCCCGAATTCACGCGCCAACACCAGGTCGAGCTCACGGGACTGCGCCGCGACACGGAGTACCGCTTCCGCCTCCATGCTCCTCTTGCAGGGGAGCAACCGCACTTCAGCAAACGTTATCTCCTCGACACTTCGTTCTATTATGAAGTCGAACCGGCCCCGCCCGGACCAACGCCTCTCGATCCAGCCCGTGCCCACGCTCGCGAAATCCTCGACCGAACCGGAATCCGCGAAGGATGGTGTGTGGTGCTCGGAGCGGTGGACGGCAGTCTGGCAATCGAGTTGGCCCGACAAAGCAGCCTCAAGCTGCTCGTCGTGGAATCCAATGAATCCGTGGCGCATCAGGTCCGCCAGCGGCTCGATGAGGCAGGCCTCTACGGGGTTCGCGCCAGCGTGCACCGCAGCGATGCCAAAAGCCTTCCCCATGGCACGTTCCTGGCCAACTTGATCGTGTCGGAACATTCCCGCGAAACCGGCCTGCCTCCAGCCTGGAGCGCGGCGGAAGTGGACCGCCTGTTGCGGCCCTCCGGCGGAGCAGTCTGGCTGCAGAGTTCCTCCGCAAGTTCCACGGCCCATCGCCGCCCGGACCCGGCGGCTTGGAAACAATGGGCGCAAGGCACTGCCTTCGCCTCCAGCCTGAAGGAAGACGCTGGGGGAATCCGGCTTCACTATCGGAAACCCCGTCTCACCGGCGCCGGTGATTGGAGCCACCAATACGGAGCGCCCAACAACGCCTCCGCGAGTCTCGACGAACACGTGCAAGGCGAACTCGAAGTCGCCTGGTGGGGCGATCCCGGACCCCGGCCCATGCCGGATCGCGGCCCGCGCAACCCCGCGCCCTTGAGCGTCAATGGGCGGCTCTACATCCAAGGCGACCGCATTTTGTTCGGATTGGATGCCTACAATGGATCGATTCTATGGACCACGATCGCTCCCGAGGTCCGCCGCACCAACATGCCTCGCGATTGCAGCAACAGCGCGGCGGATGATCAGACGCTCTATCTCGCCCACCAGCGCTATTGCATTGCCATCGATGGACAAACCGGTGTTCGAAGGACGCGCTTCGAGGTTCCGGAAACCGAGTTGAACGCCAACTCCGAATGGGGCTATCTCGCTGTCTCCGACGGACTGCTCCTGGGGAGCCGGATCAAGAAGGAATCGCGTTATCAGGGAGACGACGGTGAATGGTATGAGGACTATCAACCGGATCAAATCAGCCGGGTGGTCAGCAACATGTTGTTCGCGCTTGATCCAGGCACGGGTGACACGCGGTGGCGGTATCAGAATGGAGCCATTCTGAATTCGACCCTCACGATCGGTGACGGCATGATCTTCTTCATCGAGAGCCGCAACCCCGCCGCTCTGCAAGCAGCCACGGGCCGGATCGCTCCCGGCTTATTGACGGATCTGCGCCTCGTGGCTTTGGACCTCAAGACCGGCAAGCCGCTTTGGGAGAAGCCACATGATTTTTCCAAGCTTCAGTTCATGACCTATCTTAGCTACAGTGCGAACACGCTGGTCGCGACGGGCACGGATTCCGAGAAGCACTTTCACACCTACGCTTTCACCGCTCCAGTGCAAGGAACGGCGGACGGCAGTCCCATCGTGCTCGGCGGCGAAATGATCTGGTCCGAATCCCACAAGGAAGACAAGGGACACCATAGTGGACATCTCCAACACCCGGTGATTGTGGACGGGGTGTACTATTCGGATCAGCGATCCTTCGATCTAAAGACCGGGAAGACCTTGCGCACGGATCTGCCGGAGCGAAGGGGTTGCGGCACCATGTCGGCGAGCAAGAACGCGTTGTTTTTCCGGCATTACTTCCATGGAATGTGGGACCTGGCGAGCGACAAGCGGATCCAGTTTGAGGGCATCCGGGGTGGATGCTGGCTGGGATTGATCCCGGCGGGCGGCATGCTGCTCGCGCCAGAAAGCAGCGCCGGCTGCTCCTGCACCCACGCCATTCAGACCACCGTCGGCTACGTCCCCAAGACCTTGTCCCGCCGAAATCCCAAGCCGTAGGGATCCTTGACTGCCAAGGCAACTGCCGCGGCGACGTGATAACCGATCCCTCTGGTAGAAAGACAATGGAGACGGAGGACAATCGGTGCATCCCGAAGTTGCCGATGACCGGGTTGTCGTGGTAACGCAGACAGCCCTGTCTGCTGTATCGCAGGCTGCCCAGCCTGCGGAGCGACCAAGGGAACCAGGCGCGTGGAGAGCATGGAAGGGTCACGTTCTTCACCCGCCGGGCCGCTGCCTGATACCGTATTCCTGTCACCGCCACCACAACCTCAGTCAGCCGCATGCCCCCGTGCCGGACCGCCCCATCCATCGCTGCGTCCCGGCTCCAATCCCCG